>JACQDO010000463.1 GCA_016201085.1 Hyphomicrobiales bacterium
GGCCTCGACATCGCCGCCATCCGCAAGGGCGCCGCTGTCGCGCTGGCGCCGGTGCTGGCGAAAAAACCCGCGGCGCAGGTGCCGGCAGCAGCCGGCGCCGCATTGGCGGTGTCGCTGGCGGAGAGCAAAGGCAAAAGCATCAGCGTGCTGATGGCCTATGCCGACCGGCTGGAACGTTTCACGCGCTGGTATGTGCAGCTGTGGGCCGAGAGTCTCGGCAAGAACGGCAAGGGCACCACGCCGGTGGCGGCGCTTGGGCCGGTCGACCAGCACAGCCAGGTGCAGCTCTATCTCGGCGGACCGCGCGACAAATTATTCACTGTCGTCACCGTTGCCAGTGCCGGGCTTGGGCCGCGTATCGATCCTGAATTGGCCAAGCTCGCCGGCGAACCCGGCTTCGGCGGCAAAACCATCGGCGATCTGGCGGCAGCGGAAGGCCGCGCCACCGCCGAGACGCTCGCCAGGAACGGCTGCCCGGTGCGCACAATTCATCTGGCCCGTCTCGACGAGACCAGCCTCGGCGAACTGCTGATGCATTTCATGCTGGAGACCATCGTCGCCGCGCATCTCCTGGGCGTCGACGCCTTCGACCAGCCGGCGGTGGAAGAGGGCAAGGTGCTGGCGAAGAAGTATCTTCTCTCTTAGTCATTCCGGCCGAGCGCGCAGCGCGAGAGCCGGAATCCATATGCCGCAGCGAAAAGATGTGGCACGGCTATCGTTTTATCGATGATTCTGGGATTATGGATTCCGGGTTCGCGCGCAATGCGCGCGCCCCGGAATGACAGCAAATGCACCGCGTCACCGACACCATCGCGATCGACGATCGACGACTCCGAATTGTCGGAGACGTTCGTGCGCGCCTCCGGGCCGGGCGGGCAGAACGTCAACAAAGTATCGTCGGCGGTGCAGTTGCGCTTCGACGTGCGGCGCTCGCCCGCGCTGCCCAACGACGTGGCGGTGCGGCTGATGCGGCTGGCCGGCAAACGGCTCACCAAGGAAGGCGTCATCGTCATTATCGCGCAGCAGCATCGCGACCAGACGCGCAACCGGGCGGACGCGCGCGAGCGGCTGTTCGAATTAATTCGTCAGGCCGCCGTGCGGCCGGTGCCGCGCCGCGCCACCAAGGTGCCCAAGGCGCAGAAGCGCAAGCGCATCGAGGGCAAAAAGCACCGCGGCCACATCAAAAGCCTGCGCAGCGGCCGCCCCGGGCTTGAATAACGGGGGTAGCGCGGGGCTTTGCCTCGCAGCGGCCCAGCTTACAGCGCTAAACTCCCGACAACCGAATCGCCGCTTTTTCCCTCTCCCCGCCCGCGCGGAGAGGTGAAGAAGGCGGCGGGGAGAGGTGAAAGAGAGAAGATGCCCGTCCGCCAACTGTCCGAGGCCACCGTCAACCGCATCGCCGCCGGCGAAGTGGTCGAGCGACCGGCGAGCGTGGTCAAGGAGCTGGTGGAAAACGCGCTCGATGCGGGCGCCCGCCGCATCGACGTGCTGACCGACGGCGGCGGCCGCCGGCTGATCCGCGTCACCGACGACGGCGAGGGCATGACGCGCGCCGATCTGGCGCTCAGCGTCGAGCGCCACGCCACCTCCAAGCTCGCAGGCGACGATCTGCTGGCGATTTCCACGCTCGGCTTCCGCGGCGAGGCGCTGCCCTCGATCGGCGCGGTGGCGCGGCTCACCATCACCACGCGGCATAAATCCGAGCCGCATGCCTGGAGCATCACCGTCGATGCCGGCGACAAAGCGCAAGTGAAGCCGGCCGCGCTCGGGCAGGGCACCACGGTCGAGGTACGCGACCTGTTCTACGCCACGCCAGCGCGGCTGAAATTCCTCAAGACCGACCGCAGCGAAGCCGAAGCCGTGCGCGAGGTGGTGCGGCGGCTCGCTATGAGCCGGCCGGACGTCACCTTCACGCTCGCCGGCGAAGAGCGCTTAGCCGTGACCTGGGCGGCGGCGAGCGACGAACTCGCCCGGCTCGGCGACGTGCTGGGCGCCGACTTCCGCGCCAATGCCATGGCCATCGACGCCGAGCGCGAGGGCGTCCGGCTGCAGGGCTTCGCCGGTCTGCCGACGCTGTCGCGCGCCAACACGCTCGGGCAATATCTGTTCGTCAACGGCCGGCCGGTGCGCGACAAGGTGCTGGTCGGCGCGGTGCGCGGCGCCTACGCCGATTACCTGCCGCGCGACCGGCATCCGCTGCTGGCTTTGTTCGTCACGCTCGACGCGCGCGAGGTCGACGTCAACGTGCACCCCGCGAAAACCGAGGTGCGCTTCCGCGACGGCGGCCTGGTGCGCGGACTGATCGTGCGCGCGCTGAACGAGGCGCTGGCGCGCGAAGGCCAGCGTGCGGCCTCGACCGGCGGCGGCGCCACCATCGCGGCGTTTCGCCCGGTTACGACGGCGCGGCGCGGCGGCTACGACTGGCGGCGCTCGCCGTCGCGACCGCCCAGCTTTGCGCCCGCGCGCGGCGGCGCCGCGCTCGGCTTTGCCGAAGCGACGCAGGCCGCATTTGATACCGGCGCGCCTGCCGCCGATGCGCGTATCGAGAGCTTCGAGCCTGAGCCTGCGCTGATCGAGCGGCCGCTCGGCGCCGCCCGCGCGCAACTGCACGAGACCTACATCGTCTCGCAGACGCGCGACGGGCTGGTGATCGTCGACCAGCACGCCGCGCATGAGCGCATCGTCTACGAACGCATGAAGGCGGCGATCGCGGCCGCCGGCGTGGCGCGCCAGATCCTGCTGATCCCGGAAATCGTCGAGCTCGATGAAGCCGATGCCGCGCGGCTGGTGGTGCGTGCGGACGAGCTGGCGCGTTTCGGCCTCGCCATCGAGCCGTTCGGGCCGGGTGCTGTCGCCGTGCGCGAGACGCCGTCGATGCTGGGCGAGATCGATGTGCAGGGCCTGCTGCGCGATCTCGCCGAGCACATGGCGGAATGGGACGACGAGCTGCCGCTCGAGCGCCGGCTGCTGCACGTCTCCGCCACCATGGCCTGCCACGGCTCGGTGCGCGCTGGGCGACGGCTCAAGCCGGAAGAAATGAATGCGCTCTTACGCGAGATGGAAGCTGTGCCTAATTCCGGCCAGTGCAATCACGGCCGGCCGACTTATGTCGAGCTGAAGCTGACGGATATCGAGAGGTTGTTTGGGCGGCGGTAACCTGTGGTGCGGTGTCACGGACGAAAAGCGAAATCGTGACGCGGATGCACCCCTAATGTCCGCTTTCAACGTACAGGCTCAACCGGTGCCTATGTTGGTGACCGCGTGCCTGTCAGCAAAATATTAACGGATATTGAATTAATGTGGCCTAGACCGAGGTCCGATGTCGTGTTGCGCTTTTCGTAAAGCGGCACCAAGGACAGAGAGAAAAATAAATGAAGAGAGTATTCACAACACGAAGCCACATGCCCCAGAAAGGCAAAACCTTTTTTGGTCATTGGCGCGCGACCCATCATATCTTCACCAAAGAACACGAGCATGAACTGATAAACATTCTCTTGTTTATCGCCGCGCCGTTTGTTGGTCTTCTTTACCTCATTGCTTTTCCCATCGCAGGCGCAGCAACGCTGTTGTGGCTAACAGGCAAAACAGCAGCGAATGCTTTCAAGATACAGCCGATTAAGAGCTAACTAGAATAAGCTCAGAATTGTTACTTGGCGGATGTCGACGAGGTACCACCGAATGTCCGCCGTCCGGGGGCAATGCGAACATTGGCTAACCGTTGCTCACCAGCCTCAATTTGTGACTACACGCTCTAAGACGCCCGTAAAAATATCAGCTCCGTATCGTCGTACTTCCGCCGCTCCAATTCCTGAAATCCTTCCGGCGCTTTGAAGCCGGCATCGGCCGCTTCCTCGACCACCACCAGCGCTTGCCGCGCAAGCCAGCCGCCGTCGCGCGCGGCGGCCAGCGCCTGCTCGGCCAGGCCCTTGCCATAGGGCGGATCGAGAAAGGCGAGCGTGAACGGCTCGAGCGGCGCCACCGGTCCCAGTTTCGTGGCGTCACGCCGGAAGATGCGGGTGACACCGCCGAGGCCAAGCGACTCGGTGTTGTCGCGCAACAGCGCGCGCGCCTGCACGCCGTCGTCGACGAATAGCGCGAAGGCCGCGCCGCGCGAGGTCGCCTCGATGCCGAGCGCGCCGGTGCCGGCGAACAGGTCGAGCACGCGCGCGCCGGTGACCGGATCGCCGTAGGCATGCGCCAGGATATTGAACAGCGACTCGCGCAGCCGGTCGGCGGTCGGCCGCAAGCCATCCGATTTCGGCCCGGCGATCGGGCGCGAGCGCAGGCGTCCACCCACGACCCTCATTACATTTTCCTTTTGCGCATGATCTTATCCGAAAACCGGTTCCCACTTTTCGGGATCATGCGCGTGGCCTCGACGGACGCGGGCCGCCGCTACGGTCGCGGCGTTTTTGATTTCGCTTTTTGAAATTGCGCGTGCTGCTGGATTCTTTTTTATCGTCGCGGCCGCGCTTTGTTGGCGTTCTGTCCTCGTGAGGCTCGCGTACGATTGGCGCCCGCACCTCAGGCTGACGGCGTGGGACCTTCACTTCATGATCGATCAACGGTGCTTCAAAATCGCAGCCGGCCTCGGCCACGGTCTTCTCGCCGAGCTCGCTACGCAGTGCCGCCGTCTCGACTTCCTTCACCGCGCCGTCAGCGAGCTCGCCCAGCGCGAACGGCCCGTACGACACGCGGATCAGCCGGTTGACGCGCAGCCCGAGCGTCTCCAGAACTTTCCGCACTTCGCGGTTCTTGCCCTCGCGGATGGCAAAGGTCAGCCAGACATTGGCGCCTTGTGTGCGGTCGAGCGTGGCCTCGACCGGACCGTAGCGCACGCCCTCCAGCGTGATGCCGGCGCGCAAGCCGTCGAGCTGCGGCTGCGTGACGCGGCCGTTGGCGCGCACGCGGTAGCGGCGCAGCCAGGCAGTGGCGGGCAGTTCCAGCACCCGCGCCAGCCCGCCGTCGTTGGTGAGCAGCAGCAGGCCCTCGGTGTTGATATCGAGCCGGCCGACGCTGATCAGCCGCGGCAGGTTCTTCGGCAGCGCGCGGAAAATTGTCGGCCGCCCCTGCGGGTCGGCATGGGTGGTCACCAGGCCGCGCGGCTTGTTGTAGAGGAACAGCCGCGTGCGTTCGGCCACCGGCAACGGGGTGCCGTCGACCGCGATGCGGTCGGCGGGCGTGACGTTGAGCGCCGGCGAGGCGATCACCTGGCCGTTGACCGAGACCCGGCCGGCGGCGATCCAGGCTTCCGCCTCGCGCCGCGAGGCAAGGCCAGCCCGCGCCATGACCTTGGCGATGCGCTCGCCGGATTTGTCAGGGGTATTTTTTTCGGGCATGAGCAGGATTTATGGCATCGCCCTCCTACATGCAAATGGCCCTGGAAGAGGCCCGCGCCGCGGCCGCGCGCGGCGAGGTGCCGGTCGGCTGCGTCATCGTGCGCCAAAACGACGTGGTGGCGCGCGCCGGCAATCGCACGCTCGCCGACAAAGACCCCACCGCGCATGCCGAGCTGCTGGCCATTCGCGCGGCGGCGGCTGCGCTCGGCTCGGAGCGGCTTACCGGTTGCGATCTCTATGTGACGCTGGAGCCCTGCGCCATGTGCGCCACGGCGACGTCGTTCGCGCGCATCCGCCGGCTCTATTTCGGCGCCGCCGACCCGAAAGGCGGCGCGGTGGAGCACGGCGTGCGGTTTTTTGCCAGCCCCACCTGCCATCACCGGCCGGAGGTCTATGGCGGCATCGATGAGAGCGAGAGCGAAAATCTGCTGAAAGAGTTTTTCCAGGCGCGGCGTACATAATTGTCATCACCGGGCTTGTCCCGGTGATCCCGCTTAGGCGGGCTCTTGTGCGTCACTAAGCGAGATGGCCGGGTCAAGCCCGGCCATGTCAGAATAAGTAAGTCATTCGCTACGCCGTCTTATCGACGAACTTGCCCATGCCCGGCGGCGGTGGCGCCTGCTTCGGTTCGACCGGTTGAATCCGTTCGCGTTCGTTCGCCTGCGACTGGGATCGCGATTGGGGCGAGGTTTCGGTTTGCGGCGTAATCACTTGCACTCCAATACTGCCGATACTCATGCAAATCAGTCCTTCGTCCCCAGCCGGAAAGCTAGGTCGCAGGTCTGAATTTTGCGGAACGCAGGACGCTCGAATTTTCTGGAAATTGGAAAGGTTTTGTTGAGCGTAAGTATTAGGCGGATTGCGCGAACTCCCACGCCTTGTCGGCGAGCGGGCGGATCATCTCGGCCTTGGCCGGCGCAAATTCACTCGTGGCGGTGCCGTCGCGCACGCGCCCGATGATGCCCTGCAAAATGGCGGCGATGCGGAAGAAATTATAGGCGAGATAGACGGGCAGATGCGGGCGCGGATCGAGCCCAGTGCGCTTAACGTAAGCGTCGACGTAGTCGCGCATCGACGGGATACCGAGGCGGCTAAGATCGTGCCCGACCAGCGAACCGGTGCCGGCCGCGCTTTCCGAATGCGGCATGTGCCAAGCCATCAGATGGTAGCTGAAATCGGCGAGCGGATCGCCGAGCGTCGACAGTTCCCAATCGAGCACCGCAGCGACGTGCGGCGCGTCGCGCGCAACGATGAGATTGTCGAGCCGATAATCGCCATTGACCACGCGGGCCGGGCCGCTCGGCGGTATGTGGCGCGGCAGCCACTCGATCAGCCGCTCCATCGGCTCGATCTTCTCGGTCTCCGAGGCACGATACTGCTTCGACCAGCGGTCGACCTGGCGCGCGACATAGTTCTCACCCTTGCCGAAATCGGCAAGCCCGATCTGTGCCGGATCGAAGCTGTGCAATCGCGCGATGGTCTCGTTCATCGAATCGTACACCGCGGCGCGCTCGGCGGCGTTGGAACCCGGCATCTGCGGCTCCCAGAACACGCGACCGTCGACGAAGCTCATGACGTAGAACGCCGTACCGGCGACGCTCTCGTCCGCGCAATAGAGCACCGGCGCGGCCACCGGAAAGTGCTGGCCCGATAGCGCGCTGATCACGCGATACTCGCGGTCGACCGCGTGCGCCGACGGCAACAGCTTGCCCGGCGGCTTGCGGCGCAGCACATAACCACGCGCCGGCGTCTCCAGCAGATAGGTCGGGTTCGACTGGCCGCCCTTGAATTGCTTGACCGTCAGCGGACCGGCGAAACCTTCGACCTGCGCCGCCAGGTAATTTTCCAGCCGCGCGCTATCCAGCCGCAGCGCGGGCGCCGCCTCCTTGGTGCCGGAAAAAACCTGCTGGCGGTCGAGGGTCATTTGGGCCGCCCAGCGGGCCGCGTTCTCGCTTCACCTCTCCCATAGGGAGAGGTCGGCGCACGAAGTGCGCCGGGTGAGGGGTTACAAACTAACTGGGTCACGAACCCCCTCACCCCAACCCTCTCCCCAACGGGGAGAGGGAGCGCGCCGAGACCGTGGCGCGGCATTACGCTCACCGCTTCCCCCCGAACTCAATCGGCGCGTCGGCGTAGATCTTGTAGCTCTGCGTCTTCGGCTTGGCCTTGTCGTCGTCGTTGACGTACTGGATCGAACTCTTGCCCATCAATTCGCGCGGCAGGATCATCACCCGGATGAAACGGGTGGCCTTGCCGGCCGAGGCTTGCGCGAAAACGTTGTCCGGTCCGGATTCGTACCAGGCGCCGCCCGGCCCGTAGGAGGACGAGCGGCCGTGGGTGTCGACGCGCAAGCCGCCCTCGATCAGGCAGCGGATGCCCGGCCCCTGGTGGCGGTGCAGAAAAGCGCGGCCGCCGGGCGGGAAAGCGACGCTGTCGCCGCGCATCAGCAGGTAGCCTTTCGGCAAAGTCTCCAGATAGGCCGACAGCTTCTCATGCGTAATCATGCCCGGCGCGCAGGCCACCGTGCTGGCCTGATCGCCGCGCGCCAGCTCCCAGCGCCAGCAGGTGACGCCGCTTGGCCCGGGCTTGACGACGGTGCCGGTGCTGCCCTGCCAGGCGTCGCCTTCGTTCAGGGTCTTGCCGTCGATGCTGGCGGAACCATGCGTCACGAAGATGAAACGCGGCAGCGGGGCCAGCTGGAATTCGACGTTCTCGGCGCTGGACAGCACATCTTCATAAAGCCGAAGCACGGGATGCATACCGCAGAACTCCTACTTACCAATTGTCATTCCGGGGCGCCGCGTGGCGGCGCGCCCCCAAATGACAATCAGTTGGCGGCGAAGAAATCAAGCAAGGCGTCCGCGGTGGCGTCCGGGTTCTCTTCCGTGAGGAAATGGCCGGAATCGATCGGTTTGCCGACCGCCTGCGGCGCCCATTGCCGCCAGATCGCCAGCGGTCCGCCGGTCTCGTTGGCGATGCCGACGCCGCCCCACAGCGCCAGCAGCGGGCAGGCGATGGTTCGGCCTGCGGCGCGGTCGGCCTCGTCGTTGGCCAAGTCGGCGTAACGCCCGGCCCGGTAGTCCTCGCAATGGGCATGGATGCGCAGCGGGTCGGCGAAGGCGGCGCGGTAATGCGCCAGCGCGCGCGGGTCGAAAGCCGAGAGGTCCTTGCTCTTGGTCCAGCTCGCCATCTTCCATTCCAAGTACTCGACCGGCGCTTTGCTGATCAGCATTTCCGGCAGCGGCGCCGGCTGTGCCAAAAACGGCCAATGCCATACTTTCATGGCCATGTTGCGGTCCATGCCGTGCCACATGTCGTAGGTCGGCACGATGTCGAGCGTCGCCATGCGCGCGACGCGGCCGGGATGGTCGAGCGCCAGCCGATAGGCGACA
>JACQDO010000493.1 GCA_016201085.1 Hyphomicrobiales bacterium
CACCAGCCGACGCCGCGTCGAACGACCTCCCGCAACAAGCCATCCCAAATCGCGCCAGCTACCACGAGGACTTGCTTCCGGCAGGCGATATCATCACCATCCAAAACGACCGCAAACCCGAATGCTTCACAAGCTCTCAGGATGACGGATTTACTTCGGTACCCGCAGCCTCACGTGAATATTCTTCTCCTGCGTGAAGGCGAGCATCTCCTCGAAACATTCCTCGCGCCCCAGGCCCGACTGCTTGAAGCCGCCGAACGGCGCGCCGAGGAAATGCTTGCTCACCTCGTTGATCCACACAAAGCCGACCTGTACGGCCATGGCGGTGCGGTGCGCGGTCGACAGATCGTTGGTCCAGATCGAGGCGGTCAGCCCGTATTCAACCGTGTTCACGGTCTCCAGCATCTTGGCCTCGTCGCTCCACTTGAACACGCCGAGCACCGGGCCGAAGATTTCCTCGCGCGCGATGCGGTTCTTCTCGCTGACCGCGAACACGGTCGGCTCGATATAGTAGCCGTTCTTTAGCGCCGCGTCGGCGGGCGGGCCGCCGCCGCTGATCAGCTCGGCGCCTTCGCTCTTGGCCGAGGCGATATAGCTCATCACCCGGTCGAACTGCGTTTTGGAGATGATGGCGCCCATGGTGGTGGCCGGGTCGGTGGGAATGCCCGGCTTGAAATACTTGATCTTCTCCTTCACGCGCGCGATCACCGCGTCGTAGATTCTCTCGTGGATGAAGGCGCGGCTGGTCGAGCCGCAGCTCTGCCCGCACCAGGTGAAATTCATGCCGCCGATCACCGCGCCGGCCACCTCGTCGGGATCGGCGTCGGGGTAGGCGATCAGCGCGTTTTTGCCGCCGAGCTCTAGCATGGTGCGCTTGACGGTATCGGCGGCGGCTTTCATCACCGCGCGCCCGGTCGGCACGCTGCCGATCAGCGCGATCATGGCGACGTCGGGATGGCTGGCGAGGCGCTGGCCGGCCTCGCGCCCGCCCGGCACCACGTTGAACACGCCCGGCGGCAGCAGGCCGCCGATCAACTCGGCCAGCCGCAGCGAGGAGAGCGGCGCCTGTTCCGGCGGCTTGACGATGACGGTGTTGCCGGCGGCAAGCGGCGCCGCGGATTTCCCGGCGCAAAACATGAACGGGTGGTTGAACGGGATGATGCGCCCGACCACGCCGAGCGGCTCGCGCAGCGAGAAGTTGACCACGTCCGGGCCCATCGGGATCGACGAGCCTTTCATTTCGGTGACGAAGCCGGCGAAGAATTCCACCTGTGCCGCTGCCACCATGGCGTCGTGCACCATTTCCTTGACCGGATTGCCGCAGTCGGCGGCGTCGATCATGGCCAGCTCGTTGGCGTTCTCGCGCAGGATTTGCGCGATCCGCTTCAGGATCTTGGCGCGCTCAAGCGGCAGCACGCGCCGCCACTCCTTGAACGCGGCTTTCGCCGCCGCCACCGCCGCGTCGATGTCGTCGGCCCCGGCATCGGCCACCTTGCCGAGCGACAGGCCGGTGCCGGGGTTGAGCGTGTCGATGAAACGTCCCGATTTCGGCTCGTGCCAGGCGCCGGCGTAATAGGCGCCGCGGTTTTTCGGCAGCACCACGGCTTGCGCGGAAGCGGTTTGCGGAGAGACGGCGGTGGTCATGACTGGCACTCGCGTTCGATCTTACTTCTTACGGGGCGGAATCTGGATCAGCTCGGCTACCTGCTCCTTGGTCAACAGCGCCGGGATGAATTTCAACTTGACCGCTTCCTCGATCAGCGGATTGAGGCCCTTGATCTCGTCGGGATCGATCAGGCTCTTGGGGAAGAAGTCGTCGCGCACGCGTTTGGCCATCGCTTCCGGCACTTTGACGAACTCGGCGTAGTCCTTGATCACCTGCGGATTGGCCGAATACATGTAATCGATCGCCTCGCGATAGGCCTGCATGAAGCGCTCGACCACCGCCTTGCGGTTCTTCAGCGTGTCGGCGTTCACGACATTGACGCGAATGGTCTGTCCGCGCACCAGCGCCGCGTCGGTGGCCCTGGCGACGATGTGAATCTTGCCTTCCTCGATCTCCTTGAGGCCGAACGGCGGCGAGGCCCAGCCGATATCGACCTGGTCGGTCATCACCGTGGTCAGCGTGGTGGGCGGATTGCCGGTCGCCGTCGGCTTGGCCTTGGTCAGATTGAATTCGGCGATGAAGGCGCGGACGATGCTCTGGGTCGAGGAGCCGTTGGTGGAGAAGGCGATGGAGTGACCGTCGGCGTCCTTGATGGTCTTGATCGCCGGGTTCTTGGCGTACCAGTAGTCGGCGGCGCCGGTCGCTTCCGCCGCCATGATGCGCACCGGCGCACCCTTCACGAAGGCCGCCATGGCGCCGTGCGTGCCGACGGCAAAGCCCATGTCGACGGCGCCGGAGACCACCGGCTGCAGCGTCTCGCCGGCGCCGGAGGTGTAGACGATCTCCAGCTCGAGGTCGTGCTTCTTGAAGATGCCGGCCTTTTCGCCCAGATGCAGCACCGCGGTATCCCAGTTGCCGCGCTGGCCGACGGTCATCTTCAGCTTGTCGGCGGCCGTGGCCGGATGAGCGCAAACAACGGCGGCCAGCGCCACGGCGCCCGCCAGATGTCGAATATGTCTCATAATAATGCCTCCCTCTTTTGCAGAATTTTACAGCCGTTTGATGTCGTGCAGGCCGCCGAAGCGGCCGACCAGCGCATTGGCGCCGATCGAGAGCACGAACAGCACGATCAGCATGGCGTACATGCGCGGCATGTCGAAAATGCTGTAGGCCTGGATGATCAGGAAGCCGATGCCTTTGTTGGACAGCTTGGTTTCGGCGAGCAGCGTGCCGATCAGCGCCACGCCGAGGCCGAGCCGGATGCCGTTGATGATCGGGTGCCGCATCGCCGGCAGATAGATTTTGCTCACCATCTGCCAGGAATTGGCGCGGAAGCTGTTGCCGACGCGGATCAGCACTTTGTCGATCCCGCGCATGCCGGCGGCGACGTTGAGCGCCACGGGGAAGAAACAGGACAGCGTGCCGAGCGCGATCTTGGATTCCGGGCCCACCCCGAACCACATGATCATGATCGGGAAGAAGATGATCTTCGGCGTCGGCCCGAGATAATAGAGATAAGATTCGAACGCCTTCGACAGGAAGCGGTTGGCACCTAACAGGATGCCGACGAAAAGCCCGAGTGCGCCGCCGATGGCGAGCGCGGCGCCGATTTCGGCGGCGGTGACCGTAAGGTGGAAATAATACTCCGCGCTCATGAGCAGGTCGGCCAAGGCGCGGCCGATCGACAACAGCGACGGCACTACGTCGCGGTAAAGCCAGCCGGAATGCGCAAGGAATTCCCACACCGCCAGCAGCGCCAAAATGATGGCGATGCGCAGCAGCGTCACCGGGCCGACCAAGGGGGCAGCCACCCGGCTTTGCGTCAGTCGACCGGTCTCAGCCATCGTTCGGCCTTCTCCAGCGCCATGAAGAACAAAATGCTCACCAGGATCACGAAACAGATCGCCGCATAGGTGCCGGCGAGGTCGTAGCGTTCGGCCAGTTCGTTGATGAGCTGGCCGAGGCCGCCGAAATTGATCAGGAATTCGACGCCGACGATATTGATCAGCGCGAAGATCAGCCCCAGCCGCACGCCGACGAAAATGGTCGGCAGCGCCGCCGGGAACAGGATTTTCCAGAACTGTTGCGTGGGCGTGAGATTGAAGCTCCTGCCCACATTGACCAGCACCTTGCGGGTGCCGGCAATGCCCTCGATGGTTTTCAGGATCACCGGCGGCAAGGCCGCGACAAAGCCCATCATGATGATGGTCCAGGCATTGCGCCCGAAGATCACCAGAAACAGCGGATACATCAGCACGATCG
>JACQDO010000468.1 GCA_016201085.1 Hyphomicrobiales bacterium
GCACGGCGTATGGGTCCCCGCCTGCGCGGGGACGACACTTATGAATCCAACTCCGGATAATGCCGGAATATCCCGCTCTCGTTGAAGGCAATGCGCCTTGGTGAAGCCAGATAGGCCTTGATGCGCGGCTGCTTGGCGACGCGGTCGTGCACGCCGACAACGCCTGGCACCTTGCGCTCGATGCGCGCCATCGCCTTGGGAAAGGCATAACGCAGGCCTTCGATGAGCTGGAACAGCGACAGGTCGACGTAAGAGAGCTTGCGCCCGAGCACATAGGGCCCGCCGCTTTTCTTCAGCACGCTTTCGAAATAACCGAGATATTTCGGCGCCCGCGTGGCCAAAAAATTCTCACTGAAGCGCTTGGCCTCCGGCTTGGCATCCTCGTAGTAGAACTCGCCGCCCAGCGGATGATGCGTGTCGTGAATTTCCTTCACGAAATCGGTCACCGTGAGCTGCAACTGGTGCAGCCAGAGCCGGTCCGCCTCGGCGCGGGGCGCAAGCTTCAGGCGCGGCCCAAGATAGAACAGGATATTGGCGGCCTGCGCGATCGTGAGCTTGCCGGCCTTGAGGAACGGCGGCGCAAACGGCGGGCGTTTGTCGCGGCCGCTTTTCATCATCGCCAGCATGCGATCCATACCGCCTTTGCCGCGTGCGACATCGTCATAGGGCGCGGCGGCCCGTTCGAGCGCCAACCGCACGAATTCGCCGCGGCCCTGGATTCCCGGCCAATAGAACAACTGATAGCGCATGGCGACACCTCGCGACCTTGCCAGCGCCATTCAAGCAAGCAGTGCATGGCCGGCACAAGCCCATGCCTGTGCCGGCCATGAAGATACGATTAAAGCGTCAGGCTTAGTTCGCCGCAAAGCAATACAGCAGCCCGTCGCCGCCGGTGCCGCGCAGGTCGGCTTGCGAACAGCCGCCTCCGGCACCGCGCGAGGGATGCGACGAGTTCCAGGATTTAGCAACTGCGTCGTCGGTCAAGCCCATGCGGTCGGCGTGGCCAAGCATGACGGCGCCTTGCGTGCTGCTCGTATAGTTCTTGCAGGTCATATCCTTGTCGGCCGGGAAAGCGCGGCCTTCCGCTGTCGAACCGGTGAGGATGTCGTGCCGGTTGGGCGTGTCGCCGCGGCCGTTATTCACATCGCCCTTTTCGGTGAGCGCGGTCTGCTTGGTGAGATTGTTGGCGCCGTGCAGCTCGTCGACCGATTTGGCGATGACCGCGCCCTTGGCATTCATCCACGGTCCCTTGCCGATACGGTCGCGCGCGTTCACCGCTCCCTCGCCTTGCGTCGACAGATAGGCGTGCCAGGTTTTGCCGCCGGCGCCCGCCGCTTGGGCAAGCTGCTGGCAATGCCTGTCGGCGCCGGCCAAGCCGCCAAGGTCGGCGCCCTTGCCCGGCCCCACGCTGGTCACGAAGAAACTCATATTGGCTTGCTGCGCCTGTGCCGGCGCCGCAAACAACAACGTCAGGCACGCCGCCAAAGGCGCACCGATACGAATTGCAGTCATAGAGAATACCTCCCGGTATTGGCTCGGGCCCGTCGCCCGCCATGGGTTAGCTGACCCCGCCAAAAGTCCACTATTCCGATTTCACGAAAGTTTGTTTGCGGCCGTTCAGCCCGGCTTGGCGCCGTATTGCTGATCGGTCACCGGTTCCAGCCATGTCACGTGTTCGCCCTTGAAGGCCTCCTGCATGGCGAGGTGCTCCATGGCGTGATCGGGCGCGGCGCCATGCCAATGCTTCTCGTCCGGCGGAATCCAGACCGTATCGCCGGCGCGGACCTCGCGCACCGGGCCGCCCCAGGTCTGCACCCGGCCGATGCCGGAGACGATTGCCAGCGTCTGCCCGAGCGGATGGGTGTGCCAGGCGGTGCGCGCCCCCGGCTCGAACCGTACCCAGGCCGAACGGATGCGCGCGGGATCGGGCGCCTGGATGATCGGGTCCTGCCACACCGTTCCGGTGAAGCTCGGCGCGCCCATTCTCTTCGACGGCCGCGAGCCGCAGGCGATGATGTCCATGCTCAATTCCTCCCCGTTACATTTGCCGGCATTCTATCAGCTTCGCGCCGCCTGTCGCGCCGTCCGCTTGGAAGCAAAAAGCCCGGCGTCGCCGCCGGGCTTAATCGTCAATATCGATGACCGCTTGGTATCACGCCGGCTGCAGATTGCCTGCCGCCTGCTTGCCGCGCTCGGTGACGATCTCGTAGCTGATCTTCTGACCTTCGTTCAGCGAGCGCATGCCAGCGCGCTCCACCGCGGTGATGTGCACGAACACATCCTTCGAGCCATCGTCCGGCTGGATGAAGCCGAAGCCCTTTTGCGTATTGAAGAACTTCACAGTTCCGACAGGCATCATAGTTCCTTTCACACTTCCCGTTGATCGTCCGCGCGTGCATCGCGTTGACGGCAACAATCGAGTTTTGCGAGGTCACTTGAGCAGCAGCCCAAAGGCGGGAGCGTGTCAGCAAGATGAGGCCGAAAACCAGGTTGCGGGCGGCGACATAAACGGAATTCGCGGCAAGGTCAACGGTTACCGCGAGCGCCCGGAAAGTTTGCTCTTGACATCATCCGGAATGGCTAGCGCTTTCGCGGCGGTAGGCAGCCCGCAACGGCGGTCGCGGGTCGGCCGGAAAAGACCGTGCGCAAGCAAAATGTTACGGCCGGCCGGCTGCGCCATATAGCGCTTTATGAATTGGTAATGGCCGATCCCTATAGTTCTGGGACGTCGGGGGCCAGCGTTAAATATTCGTTAAACGGCCGCGCCCGCTCTTCCGACGGCGGCGAGGCGACATGATCCACAACAAACGAAAATCGAAGCGCCGGCAGATCCGTTACACGGCCTGGCTGGTGCTGGAAGGCGACCATCTGCACGGTTGCATGTTGTCGGATGCCTCCGATACCGGCGCGCGGCTCGAGGTCGAGAACTCCAAGATCGTCCCGGACACCTTCATGCTGCTGCTGGCCGGCAATGGCTCGGCGCAGCGCACGTGCCGCGTGGTGTGGCGCAAGCCGCATCAGGTCGGTGTGAAATTCGAACGGCGCCCTGCCGAGCGCAAGCGGGGCCCGGTGGTGCCGGTCATCGATGGAGACGACAACGTACGTCTCGAACCCGCCGAAACCGCCTGACGCAGACTTAATTTCCGAGCGTCATGTCTGTTGGATGGCCGACAGCAGCCAATTGCCGCCGTGCGCGCGCATGAAGGTCCACAGTTCGGTGGCCTCGCTCGGGCTGCCGCCCTCGACGGTGCGGCCGCTGCTACGCTCGATCATGCTGTCCGTCAGCGCGAAGCGCATGGCGACGGTCGCGTAATCGACGCCACCTTCGCGCCAGGCTTCCGCCAGATCGCCCTGCTCGAGCCGCACGTCGGTGACGCGATTGATCAGGCCGCGGCTGGCGTTCTCCGACAGTTGCTCGGAGAAATAAGACAGCATTTCGGGCGTCACCTCGCTCCGCAGCGCGGTTAGATCTTCCGCCGAATAGGCGGCCTGGATGTTAACGAGCAGCCGTTCGAATGAATCGTAATCGGCCTTGTCGATGGTGAGCGGTTCGCCCGCGGGCGCATTGCCACCCATCATGCCGCCAAGACCGCCAAAAGCGTGTCCGCTCGCCGGTTGCGCCGTCGCATAGGCCGCCGCCGGCATATTGCGCCGCTGCCACCAGGCAAACAGCAGTCGTGCCACGATCACCACCAGCGCGATCTGCAGCAGCAGTCCGAGGATCGATGCGAAGCCGCCCATGCCGCCGAACAGTCCATGGCCGAACAGCAGGCCGAACAGACCGGCGCCGATGAAGCCTGCAGCCAGCCCGCCAAGCAAACCGCCGCCGAACAATCCGCCACCCAGCAAACCTGGACGTGCGGCGGTCGTCGTGCTGCCGGGCTGCGTCACGCTGCGCTGGATCGGGGCCGCGGTATTGGGTGCAGTACGGGTGGCGGGCGGTGCCGTATAGGTGCGCGTACCGCGGCTGCCTGCGGACGACCCGCCGCCGACGCGGGCATTCGCATCGGCTGCAACAAGCACAAGAGCGGTTGCGATTGCGGCAAGCGCAATCATCCAGCGGTAGCGCCTCATGAGATAATCCTCCCGGCCAAATCGGCGGTCAGGACAATAGGTGCCCGGCGGCCAAATTGTAAGGGGTGGAAATGCGCCTGCGCGCTCCTGTCACGGGAATGTCATGGCCGGGTCAGGAACCAACCGTTAACCAGGCGCTTTTCTTGCACGTCTGGCACGGAGTGATGGAGGTGGCCAATGAAAGCCATGATCGTCATTGCCACGCTGCTCGTGTTTGGCGCGACGGCGCAGGCCAAGGTTTCGCCGCTTCAAAGCCAGGCGGTTGTGACCGCGTCCGACGTTACGGCTGCCAGCCAGTTAGCGGCAGCGCGCGAGGCGGATTATTTCCGCGCGCCGCAAGCTGCGGAATCGACGCGCATCGGCGAACAGTTTCCTCCTCCTTGCCGCTTGCAGCACATTCTTTTCGACAAAGCACGTCTCGCCCAATCGTGCCGCTGATGTTGGCGGAACCGCGCGGCGGCAAAACCGTTATTGTTGAAATCGTGTCATCGTGTGGCCAGCATCAGTCCTGCTGCCACGACACTCGGATACGTGGGGCAAATCAGGCTGAGTACGATCCTGATCATCGTGTTGATTTTGGCGCTGATCGGCGCCTTCCCGCGCTGGGGCTACAGCAGCGGCTGGGGCTACGGTCCGTCTGGCCTGGTCAGCGTACTGCTGATCGTCATCTTGGTGCTGGCGCTGAGCGGGCGCATTTAGTCGCTCGAAGCTAACCTGCCAGCGTCTTCTTCACCTCGGCGACCAGTTGCTTGAGCGTGAAGGGCTTGGCCAGGAAGGCGTATTGCTCCTGGCTCGGCAGGTTCTTGGCGAAGGCTTCCTCGGCGTAGCCGGAGACAAAGATGATCTTCACGGCCGGATCGCGCCGGCGCAGCTCCTTGAGCAGCGTCGGGCCATCCATCTCCGGCATCACCACGTCCGACACCACCAGATCGACTTTGCCGTTCTTGTCGAGCACCTCGATTGCATCGACGCCGTTGCTGGCTTCCAGCACGGTATAGCCGCGCGAGGTCAGCCCGCGCGCATTGAGCGCACGCAAGCCCTCCTCGTCCTCGACCAGCAGGATGGTACCATGGCCGGTGAGATCGGCGGAGGCGGCTTTCGCCATGGTATCGGCGGCCGACATGGCGCCCGCGATCACCGGGGCCTCGCCGGCCGATGCCTGCGCCACTTTTTCCTCGGCGCCCGGCACGTGGCGCGGCAGGAAAATCCGGAACGCGGTATTGCCGGGCTTTGAATCCGCATAGACGAAGCCGCCGGTCTGCTTGACGATGCCGTACACCGTCGACAGCCCGAGACCGGTGCCCTTGCCGACCTCCTTGGTGGAGAAGAACGGCTCGAATATTTTTTCGATGATGTCGGCTGGAATGCCGACACCGGTGTCGCTCACTTCGACCCGCACATAGTCGGCATCCGGCATGCCCTTGTAAGCGAGTTTGCCGCATTCGGCGGCGGTCACATTGGCGGTACGAACGCTGAGCTTGCCACCGTCCAGCATGGCGTCGCGCGCGTTGACCGCTAGATTGACGATCACCTGCTCGAACTGCGAGATGTCCACCTTCACCGGCCACAGATCGCGGCCGTGCACGACCTCCAGCGTCACCTTCTCGCCTATCAGCCGCTTCAGCAGCATGCCGAGATCGCTCAGCGTCTCGCCGAGGTCGAGCACCTGCGGCCGCAGCGTCTGCTTGCGCGAGAAGGCGAGCAACTGGCGCACCAGCGCGGCGGCACGGTTGGCGTTCTGCTTGATCTGGATGATGTCCTGGAACGACGGGTCGGTCGGCTTGTGGGCGTTGAGCAGGAAGTCGGTCGCCATCATGATGGCGGAGAGCACGTTGTTGAAATCGTGCGCGATGCCGCCGGCGAGCTGGCCGACCGATTCCATCTTCTGCTGCTGGTAGACGCGGTTCTCCAGCGTACGCTGCGCCGTGGTCTCCAGCGCATAGACGATGGCCGCCTCGCCATCGCGATCCTCATCCTCGACCGCGGAGACGAAGAAATTCGCCCAGCGTTCGCTAGAGCCGGCAAGGGCAGCCTCCACCGGCGCGATGTCGCCCTGGCCTTGGCCGGCCTTGCGGATGGCGGCTTCCAGCGCCGGCCGGTCACGCTCGGCCACCACCGCCAGGATCGAGCGCTCGTCGCCTTTCAGCATGCCTTCGAAAGCGGAGGCGAAACGCGCATTGCTGCGCGCGATGCGCCCGGACTTATCGACGGTCGCGATCGCCATCGGTGTGTTCTGGAAGAAGCGCATGAAGCGCACTTCGGCCGCGCGCTGCGGATCGGTGCCGTCATTTTTAGCGCGGTTGAGCACCAGCGTACGCGAGGTGCCGGCCGTGCCATCGGCGCCGAATGCCACCTTGTGGAAAAGGCGCACCGGCACCGGCTTGCCGCCACGGGTCTTGAGATCGAGATCGAGCACCTCGGTTATCACTTCGCCGGGCGCGGCATTGAGCGTGGTGAGCAGCGCCGCACCCTCGCCGGCGACGATATCGGTGAGCTTGAGCGAGCCGGCGCCGACCGAAGCGAGATCGTGGTCGAGCCAGGCCGCCAATGTCGCGTTCAGGTAAACGATGTCGCCCGCGGTATCGACCGAGAAGAAACCGGCTGGCGCGTGGTCGAGATAGTCGATGGCGTGCTGTAGCTCCTGGAACACGTTTTCCTGACGCTCGCGCTCGCGCGTCACGTCGGCAATCGTCCACACCGTCATGCGCGCGTCGGCTTTGCTCTTCCCAAGCGGACGCACACGCATGCGCAGCCAGCGGCCGCCTTCGCCGGCGGCGCCCGCGACGCGCACCTCCTCCTGCAGTCGGCGGCCCTCGCGCGCGGCTTTGAGCAGGCGGTAGATCGATTCCGAAACGTCGGGGTCGCCGATGAACACCCGCTCGATCGGCCGCACATCGTTATTGTCGGCGGCCCCGATCAGGTCGAGATAGGTGGGATTGGCGTAGAATACCCGCCCGCCCTGGTCGGTGACCAGGATACCGTCGAACGCATTGTCGATCACCGCCTTGAGCAGCGGATTGCCCTGCACCTTGCTGGCCGGCCGCATGATGCCGGCGGCCATGGCGAGCAGCGCGCCTACGCCCACGGTACCGAGCACCCCCAGCAGCGCCAGGATGTAGATTTCCGTGTAGTCCGGGGGAACATAAATGAGGCCGGCGGCGGCGCCGACCAGCAGTACGACCACCAGCAGCACCATCAAATTCGAGCCCGAGCGCGGCGCGCTCTGGCTTTTGTCAAAAGCCTGCCGCCCAAGCTCTGGAAGAACTTGCCCTTCGCTGCGCTCTGGCGCCGCTTTCGGCGCTGCCGGATCCTGAGCTGCCATGACTCCTCAGTGCCTTAAGCCGGCCCATCGGCGCAAGAGGCAGTCGCGGCCAATCGCGTCCTTTGCATAATTATTTCCTGCCGTTATGCCCTGTTAGCTGTGGATCGCCCGGCGCAATTTCATGACATAGCCGATCACTTCGGCAACCGCCTTGTAGTGCTCGGGGGGAATCGCTTCGTCGATCTCGATGGTGGCATGCAGCGCGCGGGCCAGCGGCGGGTTCTCGACCACGGGAACGGCGTTTTCGGCGGCGACCTGCCTGATCTTCTGGGCCAACAAATCGACGCCCTTGGCGACGCAGATTGGCGCTTCCATGCCGCGCTCGTATTGCAGGGCGATGGCATAATGGGTCGGATTGGTGATGACCACCGTCGCCTTGGGCACCGCCGCCATCATACGCCGGCGCGACTTGCTCTGGCGCAGCTGCCGCATCTTGCCTTTGATGGCCGGATCGCCTTCGGTGTGTTTGAACTCCTCTTTGAGTTCCCGCAGCGACATTTTCTGCTTCTCGTACCACTGCCGGTACTGAAACAGATAATCGGCGGCCGCCACGATAGCCATGATGGCGACCACGGCGCCGAGCAGCTTGAGCGCCAGCGACTGCACTAGCGCCAGCATGACGGCCAGGTCGCTGCGCACCAGCCCTTCGAGCCGATCGCGCTCCGGCCACATCAGCGCGGTCAGCACGCTGCCGATCAGCACCAGCTTAACGAGGCCCTTCGCGAAGTTGGCGAGCGCGTGCATGGAGAACAGCCGCTTCAAGCCCGCAAGCGGAGAAATCTTGGAGAACTTGGGCGCCAGCGACTCGTACGACCACACCAGTTTGTGCTGAATTAGGTTGCCGCATAGCGCCGCCAGGATCAGCAGCAGGAACGGAATGGCGGCGGCGGCGATCATTTCACCGCCGATTTTCTGGAACAGCCGCGGCAGTGCCTGACCCTCCAACGAAATATCGTATGAATTGGCGAGCAGTCCACGCATGGTGATGGACAGGTCCTTGCTCATGCCGCCGGAGAACGCCATCAGTACCAGCATGGCGCCGGCGATGATGAACCAGGTGTTGACCTCATGGCTCTTGACCACGTCGCCGCGCTTGAGCGCATCCTCCAAGCGCTTTTGCGTAGGTTCCTCTGTTTTATCGGTGCTGTCGCTGTCTTCGGCCATGCGCGCTCCCGGTCAACTATGCGGCGCAAGTTCGCCGAGCACGCCTTCGAGATAGCCGGTGAAGGTGCCCATCATGGTGCCGACCACCAGTAACAACAGCAGCAGGCCGAGCAGGATCGACAGTGGCAGGCCGATAAAGAACACCTGCATCTGCGGCATCAGCCGCGACAGGATGCCGAGCCCGAGATTAAACAGCAGCCCGAACGCCAGGAACGGCGCCGACAGCTGGATACCTATCTTGAACGACGTGGCGACGACGCGGGTCACATGCTGCGCCGTGTCGCCGATCAACGGAACCTCGCCCGGCGCAAATATAGTGTAGCTGTCGTTTATCGCCGCGATCACCAGGTGATGCAGATCGGTGGCGAAGATCAGCGTGATGCCGAGCACGGAGAGAAAATTGCCGACCAGCACGCCCTGCTGGTTCTGGGTGGGATCGACCGCGGTGACGAAGCCAAGGCCGAGCTGCTGGGCGACGACAAAGCCGGCGACCTGCAACGCGGAAATCGCCATCCGTGCGGTCAAGCCCAGCACAGCGCCGACCAGCAGTTCCTGGAACAGCACCAAAAGCACCGGCCCGAGCGCCTTGAGATCGACGGTATAGGCGGCCTGATGCGCCGGCAACAGGATGGCGGTGAGCACCAGCGCCATCGCCAACCGCACCCGTGCCGGCAAATTCATTTCGCCGATACCGGGCAGCAACATGACCATGGTGCCGACGCGCGCGAACGTCAGCAGGAAGGCGGCGGCGAGCGCCGGCAGGAAGGAGATATCGACGCGCATAACTTATTTCTCTTTGCGCATGATGTTGTCCGAAAACCGGTTCCCACTTTTCGGGATCATGCGCTTATCACCCGCCGGCGATGCGGGCGGCTATCCGCAGCATCTCGGCGTGCAGTTTTTCGGCCATGAACGGCAGGGCGACCAGCAGCGATATGAAAATCGCCAAGATTTTCGGCACGAAGGCGAGGGTCATTTCCTGGATTTGGGTGAGCGCCTGCAGCAGTGAAATGGCGATGCCTACGCCCAAGCCCACCAGCATGACCGGCGCCGAAACGACGATCAGCGTGTAAATCGCGTCGCGCGCGACGTCGAGAACTTCCGGTCCGGTCATCTACGCTCTCCGCTGTCGTCCGTGCTTGCTTTATGCCCGCTGGAGCCTGCCCCCCGCGCAGGCGGGGGCGGGCATGACAGCAACTAGATCGGCATCTTCATGATTTCTTCGTAGGCGGCGATCACCTTGTCGCGCACTGCCACCACGGCATCGATGGCAACTTCGGTCTCCGCCACGGCGGTGACCACGTCCACCATGTTGGAATTGCCGTTGGCCATGGCGCGCGTCTGCATGTCGGATTTGCGGCCGGTCTCGCTGACGGCGGTTATGGCTTCCTTGAGCACGGAGGCAAAGCTCGTCTCGCTGTTGCCCGCGATCCCCGGCGGACGCGCGAGCGTAAGCGAAGGATCGGCGGCAAGGCGCGCGATGTTGGCATAGGCGCTGGCGGCGGCGAGCGGGGTGGCCATGCTGGTTCAGTCCTTGTATTTTTTTCAGGCTTTGAGGATATCCATGGTGCGCATCATCATGCGCCGGGTGGCGCTGATCACGTTGACGTTGGCTTCATAGGACCGCTGCGCCTCGCGCATGTCGGTCATTTCTATCAGCGGATTGACGTTGGGATATTTAACGTAGCCGTTGCTGTCGGCCGCTGGATGCCCCGGCTCGTATTTCAGGCGGAACTCGGAACTGTCGGTGCGCACCTTGCCGAGCTCCACCACGCGGGCATCGATCATGTGATCGAGCTGGCTGACGAAAGTCGGCACCTTGCGCCGATACGGATCGGCGCCTGACGATGTCGGCGTCGAATCGGCATTGGCGATATTTTCCGATATGATACGCATGCGGCCTGCCTGCGCGCGCAAGCCGGACGCGGCGATCGACATGGCTTTCATGAAATCCATCGAGGCTCTCCTTCAGGCAAGATTGGGTTAGCGCTTGCCGAGCGCGGTCTTGATGATATAGAGGCTGCGGGTGTAGAGCGCGGTCGCCGCCTGATAGTCCATCTGATTGGCGGCTACCTTCATCATCTCTTCCTCGAGGTTCACCGAATTGCCCCCCGGACGCACCTCGTAATTGCCCTTCTCGGTACGGAACGATGAGCCGCCCAAGAACGCGCTGCCGATGTGTCTGTTCTCGGTGCGCGCGAGCGAGACGCTCGACACCGCGGCGGGAGTGATCGGGGTGGAATCGTCGAATTTCAGCGCCTTGAGATCGCGCCCGCGGTAATTCGGCGTGTCGGAATTGGCGACGTTCTCGGACAGTACACGCTGGCGTTCCTGCGCCCATTCCATCCGGGTGCGCAGCATCGAGAGGATCGGAATATCGGTGATGGCCATGGCGTCCCCGCGAAGGTTCCCGTCGGCGGCCGGATCCGTTCGCCGGATGCGGCCGCACTAGGCAGACTTTGCCGGGCGTATGGTTAATGGCGGGTAAAGGAATAACGACGGAGCGCCGCCAGCGTCATCAATTTACCATTGTTAACGGTTCGAAATCAGGCCGGATATGCGGAACATGGCATTATTTGTTAATGCTCTGTTAGTATTCAGGGCGGCAAATTGTACCTAACGGTATTAACCATTCGGGTGATTCCCGCCCGAGTACCGCCAGCACCACGCACGGAGCGCATTGATGTTCGACCTGTTCGGCTCGGAGATGCCGATGGCATTGAAGTTCTTCATTGCCTTCGCGGTCGTTCTTGGCCTGATCGGACTCACCGCCTGGCTGGTGCGCCGCTTCGCCGGCAATCGACTCGGCAACGCCGCCGCGCGCGGACGCCAACCACGGCTGGCGGTGATCGATGCGGCAACCGTCGACGCGCGCCGCCGCCTGGTGCTGATCCGCCGCGACAATATCGAACACCTGCTGATGATCGGCGGTCCGACCGATTTGGTGGTCGAACCCAATATCGTGCGCGCGGTCGGCTCTCGCGAAGTCACGCGCGAGCCTGCCCGCGTCGAGCCAAGCGTCGGCCGGCCGGCGCCGGTGGTCGAAAGCCCGCGACCGGTTGAAAGCGCTTGGCCACTTCAGCCGCTGAGCGAACCGGTCCAGGTTCCGCCGCCGCGTCCCTATCGCTCGACGGCGACCGAGGAGCCTTGGCACGCGCCGGAGCCGGGCGCGCGTCCGCGTCCCGCCGACAGCCTCACCGGGCTCGCCGCCGAATTGTCGACACGCCTCAATCCGCCCGAACTGCCCGCGCCACCGCCGCCGCGTCATGAACCGGCGCCGCGCGCCAGTGCCGCACTCACGGTACCCGCCGAGCCGGCAGCGCCAGCGCAGAACGATCATAATCTCGCGGAGATGGCCCAGCAGCTTGAAGCGGCGCTTCGTCGCGCACCGGTCAGCGAGCCGCCGGCCGTGCCGCCGCCCGCCGCATCACCCCGGCCGGAACCGCTGGCGCGTGCGCCGATGCGCGAATTCAAGCCGCGCGCCGAGCCCAAGCTTGAAGTGAAATTCGAACCCAAAATCGAACCTAAACCCGAAGCAAAATTTGAACCTAAGTTCGAGCCGAAGCTCGAGCCCATTGCGGAAACCAAATTCGAGCCCAAACTCGAACCGAAGTTTGAAGCGAAGTTCGAGCCCAAAATCGAGCCCAAAATCGAGCCTAAGCCTGAGCCCAAGCCCGAGCCGGCGCAGAATCTGTACGACAATCTTGAACAGGAGATGGCCAGTTTGCTCGGCCGTCCGTCCGGAAAATCGTGACAGGTCTTTCCGACCGCCGTGTTCGTCTTTTGACGGTGGCGGTTGGGGTAGCTGGGCTGGTGCTGACGGCGACGACGCCGGCGGCCGCGCAGGACATCAGCGTCAATTTCGGACAGGGCGGCGGTCTCACCGAGCGCGTGTTCCAGATGATCGCGCTGCTCACGGTGCTGTCGTTGGCGCCGTCCATTCTCGTGATGATGACGTCGTTCACCCGTATCGTGGTGGTGCTGTCGCTGCTGCGTACCGCGCTCGGCACCGCCACCGCACCGCCCAACGCGGTGATCGTCTCGCTCGCGCTCTTCCTCACCGCCTTCGTGATGGGACCGGCGCTGCAGCGCGCCTATGACACCGGCATCCGCCCGCTGGTCGCCAACGAGATCTCCGCCGAGCAGGCGTTCGAACGCGGCACCGTGCCGTTGCGCGCCTTCATGCAGAAAAACGTGCGCGAGAAGGACCTCAAGCTGTTCGTCGACATGGCGAAGGAAGCCGAACCCGCCAAGCCGGAAGATATATCGCTGCGCGTGCTGGTGCCGGCCTTCATGATCTCCGAACTCAAGCGCGCCTTCGAGATCGGCTTTCTGTTGTTCGTGCCGTTCCTGATCATCGACCTGGTGGTGGCGTCGGTGCTGATGTCGATGGGCATGATGATGTTGCCGCCGGTGGTGGTGTCGCTGCCGTTCAAGCTGATCTTTTTCGTGCTGGTGTACGGCTGGAGCCTGGTGGCCGGCTCGCTGATCCAGAGCTACGGCAGTTAAAACAACCAGTGCTGGAATACCGTCCGGCACAAGCCACTCAGGGCCTCAACTAGCGCGGCTGGATCGACCCGGTCGGCTGTTCAGGCTTGAGCGGCACGCCGACCGGTACCTTCGGCGGCAGCGGCGAGTTGGCTGCCGCCGGCTTCACCGGAGCATTCACCGCGCCCTTATCGGGCGTGTCGGTCTTCACCGCCGGCCCATTTGACTTTTCCGGGACCGCCGGCACGGCGGGTTGGGCGGCATTTTTTTCGGCGCCCGGCAATGTCGTCGGCTCCGGATAACGCACGCGCATGTCGCGCAGGAACGTATCGAGCGTATCGACGCTCGCCACCCGTCGGGCGATGTCCTGGAATTCCTTGCCGCCTGCGCCAACCGGCGCGCTCACCACGTCGAAGGCGCGCCGATCCGGCCCGTCCGACATTTTGGCCGCGTATTTCTCGCGCAACCGCTCCAGGCCGATCGTCTCCTCGCCCAGGGCAAAGCCTATCGCCGCGCGCAGGATGTCGGAGCGCTCGACGTCGCTCAAGGGCGCGAAGTCGCGCCAGCGCTCGCCGTACAGCAACTCGATCTGTTCGGCTGTGTCACGCCAGCGATGCGCCGCCCATAGGATATCCGAGCGCAGCCGGATGGCCTCACGGCCCTGGATATCGCCGATGACTTCCAGCGCCAGGTCGTAACGTTTGAGATCGGACATGGCGCGCGCTTCGAGCAGCAGGCGCTGATTGCGCGTTTCATTGGACAGCTCGGCCGAGCGCGTCGATTGCAGCGCGGCAAGCGCGCGTTCCGGCTTGTGGTTCATCAGATAAATGATGGCGAGGCGCGTCGCCACCTGCGCGCGTGCGGCGCCTTGCAGGCGGTGATCGACCTGATGCTGAAGCAGTTCGGTCGCCTGATCGAGCAGATCGACCGACACCAGCCGGTCGGCGAGTCGCCTGATCATCTCGTCGCCGCGCCGTCCGATGGGTGTCAGCTCGCGGAAATCGTAAAACAGACCGAGCGCCACGATTGGCGGCAAAGCATCGCCCCTGCCGGCGAGGAACAGGCTGTCGAAGGTCGTCGCGGCCTCGTCCTGAATCTTGCGGGTCAGATCGGAATTGGGATGCGCCAGCATCGCCGTGCGCATTACATGGAAGGCATCGCGATAGCGGCCGTCTTCGGTGTAAAGATGCGCCAGCAGCTTGAGTCCCTCGACCTCGGTCTCGTCGCCGCGCCACACCGTGGTGAGCGTCTCGAGTTCGTGGATGACGTCCTTGCGCGGCATGTCGCCGACCGCGAATGACAGCACGATCTCGCGCAGGCGTCCTTGCGCGGCGGCGCGACGGTCGCGTGAGGTCGCGGCGGCACGGTATCGGGTGAGCGCGTCCTCGGCACGGCCAAGGCCTTCGTATAGCCGGCCGACCAATACCGTGAGTGTCGGTTCCAGTTCGGGCGGCACGCCAAGGGTCTCGAACTCATTGACCACGCGCTTGGCATCGCTGAAATCGTGCACCTCGAGAGCTGAGCGCAATGTCTCCTGCATTGCCGTGCGTTGCAATTCGAGCGGCAGCGCGCCCATGGCGGTTTCGACGTTCTTGAAGGCTTCGCGCGCTTCCGGCCATTTGCCCTGACGGGCATAGGCGATCGCGCGCCAAATCGGCGCGTCCAGCTGATTGCCGACCGCCGGATAGGACAAGTCCTTGAGCGCTTCCTCCGGCCGGCTGAGCAGGACATTGGCAACGGCCCGGAGCACACTACCGGTGACGTCCTCGTTGCCGCGTTGGTCGGCGAGCGCGACGTCGAGCACGGCCTTGGCCTCGACCGCCATGTCGCGCGCAAGGTAAAAGCGCGCGAGGTTGAAACGCGCTTGTTTACGCCGGCTGATAGGCGAGTCGGAGGCGATCCGGATCAGCTCGGACTGG
The DNA here is from genome assembly GCA_016201085.1 of Hyphomicrobiales bacterium. Lineage (GTDB taxonomy): Bacteria > Pseudomonadota > Alphaproteobacteria > Rhizobiales > Xanthobacteraceae > Pseudolabrys. Next base: position 14,968 of record JACQDO010000468.1, read on the forward strand.
CGGTCGCTGAACTTGGCCTGGCGGTCGAAGCCCCAGAGCTGGGTATCGAAGGTCATGATGCGGAAGCTGGTCGCGAGCTGCTGCTGACCGAGCGCCGTCGCCGACAGCGACAACCCGCCCGGTCGGCTGATCGTGACCTTGCCGGATGCGAGTTCGGCCGTGATGTCGTCGGCGATCGGCTCCAGCACCACGCCATGGGCCGATGACAGCGCGCGCAGCTCGACGAAGTCCTGGGATTTCAGGAAGCCGCTCGCCGGCCCAAGCCCGGTGATCACCATCAGCCGGTCGCCGATGTCGGGATCGTTGAGAGTATGCACCTTGCGCGCATCATCGAACGGGATGGCGATGCTGGCGCGGTTCTTGCCGACGATGCTGCGCGCGATGCTCAACGGGCGCGTCGGCACGACGACTGTATCGCCGAGATTGACGATCCAGCCCGGACCGTCGGTGTCGAGACTGGTAAGCCTTGGTCGTTCGAGACGAATTCGGACGATGCTCTCGCCGTCCGTCCCGCGCTCGATCGCGGCGCTGCGGATCAGGTCGCGGTTGTCGGCCGTGAGCGTGGCAAGATCGATCTTGGCCGCGCTGTCGAACACCAGCCATAGCATGTCGGAACGGCGAAACGCCGCCGCCGAGGTCGGCACCGCGAACGGAAATTCGACGCGTAGATTATCGCCGGAGCGATGCACAACGACCACGACCGGCGCATTCGGATTGGGCGCCGGCCGTACGGCCTCGGCGGCGTTGGATTTCGCGGGCTCTTTCGGCGTAATGGGCGTCGCAGCCGCTTGCGCGGGCGCCGGATTCTCCACCTTTTTCGGTGGCGGCAGCGCGGGTAATGGATTTTCGGCGACTTTCGGCGACACGGGCGCCGGATTTTCTGCCGCTTTCAGGGGCGCGGGCGTCTCGGCCGCTTTCGGCGGCGGCAGCGGTGCGGCGGGTTTAGGCGGCTGTTCCAGCGCTACAGCCGGCGTGGCCGGAATAGTTTGCGGCGCCTCGATCGTCGGCGCGGAGACGATTTTCTCCGCTACCGGCACGGCCGCCGGTTTTGTCTTGGCACCGTCGAGACTGATATCGACCACGATGCTGCGGTCCTCGCGGAACGTGCGCACCGTCGGCGAGCCGTTGAGGGTGAAACTGACGATGACGGAATCGAAGTCGATATCGGCATCGATCGATTCCAGCGTCGGCGGTAATGCCGCTTTGGCGTCCGCCAAGTCCCATTTGATCTGCTGGTCGAAGTTGAGCGTGAGCTTGCCATCGACCTGCTCGGGCACGACATTGGCGGTTTCCGGCATTTCAAACACATAGCGGGTGAAGGTCGGCTGCGCGGCGACCTTGACGCGGATCGCTGCCGGCTTCTTTTGCTTGGCGGCCGCACGCTGTTGATGCAATTGCCGTTCGGCCTCGCGCGCGCGGCGCGCCAGCTCGTCGACCACTTCCTGCGGCAGACCGGGCAGCAGGCCCTTCCAGTTCTCGGGCAGCAGGTCGACGAAAAATTGCTCTGCGGCGGTAATGGTATTGACCTTCACCTTGCGTGCGAGCGCCAAACGGATCGCGGCGCCGTCGGGATCGCGCCGCGCCGCGCTGATATAATCGCGGGCATTGACATTGAGGCGGTCGACCGCGATCGCCACCGGCTTCTTGAAGTTGATGACCATGATCGCGCCGGAGACCTCGACCTTCGCCTCCACCTCCTGATCGAGGCGAAATACCAGCCGTGCGAAGCCGCCGTCGGTGAAGACCTTCACCTCGCCTTTGACCGGATCTTCGGCTTTGGCGCCGCCGGCATGGACGCAGGCGATAGCGAGCACGGCCGCGAGGCGGACAAGCCACGGCCGCAGCCCTGCGCCGTCGCGCGCGGACCTCTGGTTCAAGCGGAGTGGCAAAGCCGTCATAAAGCCGTTCCACGCGGGCAGAGACTACCGGTCGCGGCAGACTAGGGTTTTGCGTTTAACGTCGCGTTAACCGTGAGGTGATGTTGGCGCCAGGTTCAATTCGACTTGCCTTCGATCTTCGGCAAATGGTCGGCATTATGCGATTTCGACGGCGAACTGGCGCGACTGGCGAGCTCGACGGTGAGCCGCTCGGCGCTTTCCGGCGTCATCAGCGCGAGGATTTCCGACATCTTGCGCGGATTCATCTGGGTCGCGACGTCGACCAGAATCTTCAATTCGAGGCGGTCGAAAATGCGGGCGGCGTCCTTGCCCTTCATGTTTTCGTACATGGAAACGATGCTCTTGAAGCGGTCCGCCTCGGCCTTGTCGCGCGCGCCCATCGCGGTGTTGACGCGCGCCTCCGCGTCCTTGAGTTCGACGACCTTGGCTTCCAGCCGCTTCTCGGCGGCCTTGAGCAGACTTTCGCGCATTTCGATTTCGCGGCTGCGGGTGTCGAGCTCGGTCCGGCGTTCCTGCAGGCGTTCGAGCACGGCGCGCTCGCCCGGCGAGGAGATCTTGCCGTATTCGAGCGGATAGGAGTTACCCGCGATTTCGAGCTTGGGCGGGTTGGGCGCCTTCTCGCTCACTTTGAGCGGCTCTCCCTTGGCGGCATCCTCGTTGCCGATCGAACCGGTGACGTCGCGGTTGGGATCGTTGAAACTGAACATCTCCTTCGCCCAAGATTGCGTGGACGTCTGCCGCGCGGCCGGTGCGACCGGCACCGCCTGCTTGTCGGCCACAATGATCTTGGGATAGTCCGGCACGCTTTCGGCGGTCGTGATCTGCATATCGGTCTTGTTGCGGCCTTGCAGACGCTCGGCCAGCGTATAGCCGCCGTCGAACACCAGACCGGAGACCTTGAGCGCGAACAGGCAGATCGTGGCCAGCAGCACGATCGGTATCAACCGGAAATCGCGTGCCAGACGCATCATGCCGCAAGCCCGCTCATGCGCGCGCGCGTGCGTTCGGCGAAGGCTTGCGCGGCGGCGGCGACGGCGTGGGCATCGGGAGTCGGTGTCGGTTCAGCAGCCGGACGGCCGAGGCTGACGATGCGGGTGAGCCGCGTCAGCAACTCCTCGCCGGC
>JACQDO010000469.1 GCA_016201085.1 Hyphomicrobiales bacterium
CCGGTGGCGGTGACGAAGATGTCGGCGCGCGGCGCCGCCTCTTCCATGGTGACCACCTCGTAGCCTTCCATCGCCGCCTGCAGCGCGCAGATCGGATCGACCTCCGACACCAGCACACGGCAGCCGGCCTGGCGTAAGCTCGCGGCCGAGCCTTTACCGACGTCGCCGAAGCCGGCGACCATCGCCACTTTGCCGGCCATCATCACGTCGGTGCCGCGGCGGATGCCGTCGACCAGCGACTCGCGGCAGCCGTACAGGTTGTCGAACTTCGATTTCGTCACAGAGTCGTTGACGTTGATGGCCGGGAACAGCAGGCGGCCTTCATTGGCCATCTGATAGAGCCGGTGCACGCCGGTGGTGGTTTCCTCGGTGACGCCTTTCACTTCCTTGGCAAGCTTAGTGTACCAGCCGGGCTGATCCTTGATCCGCTTCTTGATGGCGGCGAACAGCACTTCCTCTTCCTCGTTGCCGGGATGGCCGAGCACCGCCGGATTGGCCTCCGCCTGCATGCCGAGATGCAGCAAGAGCGTCGCGTCGCCGCCGTCGTCGAGGATCATGTTGGGGAAGCCGCCATCCGCCCATTCGAAGATGCGGTGGGTGTAGTCCCAATACTCGACCAGGCTCTCGCCCTTGACCGCGAACACCGGCACGCCGGCGGCCGCGATCGCCGCGGCGGCATGGTCCTGCGTCGAGTAGATGTTGCAGGAGGCCCAGCGCACGTCGGCGCCGAGATGGGTGAGCGTCTCGATCAGTACCGCGGTCTGGATGGTCATGTGCAGCGAGCCGGCGATGCGGGCGCCGCGCAGCGACTGCACGGGGCCGTATTCCTCGCGCGTCGCCATCAGGCCGGGCATCTCGGTCTCGGCGATCGAGATTTCCTTGCGGCCAAATTCGGCGAGCGCAATGTCCTTGACGACATAGTCGCCGGCTTTGAGTTTCGGCTTGGTGGCAGCGGTCATGACGATTCCTTTGACGGTCTCTGGTACGGGCACATACGGGTGGATTGGCTGGCCGTGCCTATAACAGGCCCTCGCCGGGGCTGCAACGCATATATAAAGATTTCTTTATGTAGGTAAACCCGTCATCCTGAGGTGCGAGCGCTAGCGAGCCTCGAAGGATGACAGGCCCGGGCCGTCGCCCTTCGAGGGCCGCCTGCGGCGGCCACCTCAGGGTGACGGTTATTCCTCTTCCCCGAACTTGCTGGCGACCAGTTCCGCCAACGTATCCACGGCTTTCTGCGCCTGCTTGCCGGTGGCCTGGATGGTGATCATCACGCCCGGCCCCGCGGCCAGCATCATCAGGCCCATGATCGAGGTGCCGCCCACGGTCTCGTGCCCACGGGTGACGATGATGGCGGCGTCGAAGGTTTCGGCGGTTTGCACGAATTTGGCCGAGGCGCGGGCGTGCAGGCCCTTCTTGTTGACGATCTCGACCTCGCGCTTGACCGCTGGGCCGTAGTCGTCATCCGCGGCAGTAGGACTCATTTCCCGTTGAGCACGCGGCTGGCGATCGTGCAGTACTTGCGGCCGGCTTCCTGGGCGGCGGTCACCGCGTCCTCGAGCTGGCAGGTCTCGCGCACCTTGGCGAGCTTGATCAGCATGGGCAGATTGATGCCGGCCAGCACCTCGACCTTGGGCTGGCTCATCACCGAAATCGCCAGATTTGACGGGGTTCCGCCGAACATGTCGGTCAGGATGGCGACGCCTTCGCCGCTGTCGACGCGCTTGACCGCATCGAGGATATTCTTGCGGCACTGCTCGACGTCGTCCTCGGGGCCGATGGTGATGGCCTCGATCTGACGCTGGGGGCCGACGACGTGCTCCAGCGCTGAGCGGAACTCGATGGCGAGCCGCCCGTGGGTTACTAAAACGAGGCCGATCATCCCGAACTCCTCGCGGGCGCTAACTCGCTGCGCCGCACGAATGGGCGCGCATTCATGCCCATTCAAAGCCCCATTGCAAGGGCTTGACTCGCTATATAAGCGCTCTTGTGCACTGCGGAAAGGCTGGGCCAAAGGAGGGCTCGACGGGTGCATTTCTCAGCGGCGGCGATCCTAGGCCCGTTATGGTTAATTTTCTCAAGCCGGGCCGAAGGACGCCGGAGGTAGCCCAGCAGGCGGCCCCCGGTCAATCGGGGTTTGTCCTGAGGCTGGCTAACACCAGCGGCAGCGCCTGCATCCCGGCAGCGACCTCAAGCCGCGGCAGGGTCACCCCGGAAATCAGGGTGGTTTCGGCCTGCGGATCGGGGAGCCGGGCGCCGTCCGCGGCCGCCAGATCGACCACCAGCCCGACCACGGCCACCGGCTCGTAGGCTATCTGGCGAATGCCGAGGCCATGGACTTCGAGCCGTCCAGCCAGCGCGGCAGCCGGGCGCACCAGCAGGCGGCCGCTGTGCGTTTCCACATGGACCCGGTCGTCGCCAACCAATCGCGCGAAGGGCAGGGCGCCAATTCCCGTGGGTTGCGCCGCGGTCCGGATGAGATCGTAGGCCAACCGCGACTTGCCCGCGCCGGAAGGTCCGCGGATCAGCACCGCCTTAGCGCCGACCAGAACGGCGGAAGCGTGGATGGTGGGAGCGCCAGCCGTCATCACATTGCCGGCAGGCGTACCACGAAGCGGGCGCCGAGCACGCGCGGCGGCTCGCCGGGCGCGGCTACGCCGGTGCGGTTCTCCACCCAGATGCGCCCGTCATGGGCGTCGACGATCTGCTTGGAGATCGACAGGCCGAGGCCGGAATTCTGCCCGAAGCCCTGGTGCGGGCGGTCGGTGTAGAAGCGCTCGAAAACTTTATTGAGGGCATCGGGCTGAATGCCGGGACCGTCGTCGTCGACCACGATCTCGATTTCGTTGCGCAGCCGCCGGCAGACGATGCGCACATTGCCGCCCGGCGGCGAGAACGAGCGAGCATTGTCGAGCAGATTGCTGATCACCTGACCGAGCCGCGAGTCGTGGCCGGGCACCTGGAAGCTCCATGGCGGGCCGCCCTCGAACGACAGCGTCACGCTGACATCGTCGCTGCGCACTTCGTTGGCGGCCTTGACCAGCGCTTCGAGCAGCTTGCCGAGGTTGACGGTGACCGCCTCCTGCCGCTGCAGCTCGGCATCGAGACGGCTGGCGTCGGAAATATCCGTGATCAATCGGTCGAGCCGTCTCACGTCATGCTCGATCACGTCGAGCAGGCGCTTGCGGTTGGCGTCGGTCTTGGCCATCGGCAGCGTTTCCACCGCCGAGCGCAGCGAGGTGAGCGGATTGCGCAATTCATGCGCCACGTCGGCGGCGAAGCTTTCGATCGCCTCGATGCGGGTGTAGAGCGCATTGGTCATGTCGCGCAGCGCGCCGGATAGATGGCCGATCTCATCGTGCCGGCGGGTGAAATCCGGAATCTCGACGCGGGTGCGAATGCGCCGGCGCACGCGCTCGGCGCCGTCGGCGAGCCGGCGCACCGGGCCGGCGATGGTGCCGGCGAGCAGCATCGACAACACCACCATGACGCCGGCGGCGACCAGAAACACTTTGAGAATAGCGAGCCGCTCGGCCTCCACCATTTCGTCGATATCGGCGCCTTGCGTCGACAGCAACAGCGCGCCGCGCACGGCGCGGAAACGCTGCACCGGCACCGCCACCGAGACGATCACCTCGCCGTGGTCGTTGATGCGCACCATGCGCGTGGGCACGCCGCCCAGCGCCTCGACGATTTCCGGATAGCCCTTGCCGTTCTCCGGCCCGAGCTCCTTGTAGAGTGGAAGATCGCCGCGGCCGAACCAGCGGCGGATGGTGATGAAACCGCGCTCCATGATGCCGGGCTTTTCCGCATTGGGCGGCGGCAGGTCGAAGCGCAGCACGTCGCCGCGGCCATACAGATTGCGGCTGTCGAGGATCAGCACGCCGTCGCGGTCATAGATGCGCGCGCGCGTCTTGGTCGGCGAGATCAGGCGGCGCAGCACCGGGGCGACGCGTTCGGGATTGATCGGGAATTCGATCCCGGACAGAGCGTCATCGCCGGGCCCATAGCTTTCGCCGGGCTGCAATTCCAACAGCCGCTCGGGATCGATGGTGATGGAATCGGTTTCCACCGTGGCGGCGCCGGCGATGGCGCCGGCGATGATCTCGCCCTGCACTTGCAGGCTCTGCGCGCGCGCGTCGATCAGGCCGGCGCGGAACTGCGTGAGATAGAGCACGCCGATCACCAGCGCGACCAGGCCGGTGAGATTGAGGAAGACGATACGGCGGGTAAGGCTGGAGAAACTTTGCGTGACGAAGAAGGCCCAGGCCGCATCCGCCAGCCGGCGGAGCGCGCCGGTGCGCTTGGGCTCGGCGCGCGGCGCGTCGTCGCCGGTTCGTTCGGCTTCGGCGGCCTTCGCCAGGATGTCCGCGGTTCGATCGAGCACGTCGTTCAATCCAGATCGGTTGATCGAGAGATTTTACCGCAATCCTGGACGCTGCGTTAGCCCGCAGTAATGATGCGTCACGCTTCCTTGAAGCGATAGCCGACGCCGTACAGCGTCTCGATCATCTCGAAGTCGTCGTCGACGACCTTGAATTTCTTGCGCAGCCGCTTGATGTGACTGTCGATGGTGCGGTCGTCGACATAGACCTGATCGTCGTAGGCGGCATCCATCAGCGCGTTGCGGCTCTTGACCACGCCGGGGCGGGTGGCCAGCGCTTGCAGGATAAGGAACTCGGTAACCGTGAGGGTGACCGGCTCGTTCTTCCAGGTGCAGGTATGCCGCTCCGGGTCCATGCGCAATTGACCGCGCTCCAGCGCCTTGGCGTCGGTTTCCTTCTGGGTCGCGACGTCCTTCGGGCTGGCGCGGCGCAGTACGGCTTTGACGCGCTCGACCAGCAGGCGCTGCGAGAACGGTTTGCGGATGAAATCGTCGGCCCCCATCTTGAGGCCGAACATTTCGTCGATCTCCTCGTCCTTGGAAGTGAGGAAGATTACCGGGATGTCGCTCTTCTGCCGCAGCCGGCGCAGGGTCTCCATCCCGTCCATGCGCGGCATCTTGATGTCGAGGATGGCGAGATCGGGCGGCGAGGTCTTGAAGCCGTCGAGCGCGGAGGCGCCGTCGGTGTAGGTCATGATGCGATAGCCTTCGGATTCGAGGGCCATCGACACGGAGGTGAGAATGTTGCGGTCGTCGTCGACGAGAGCGATGGTCGGCATAAGCCCCTCTTGCCCAGTATAAGGCCGTTGGCGTTGACGTCCCGCGCGTTTGAAGCCCACAAACGGGGGCTGAAATGTGACCTCTTTGCAACAACTATGTGATTCGGCAGCGATTTCAACCCCACAGGCGGAAGATTGCTGTCTCTTACCGGAATCGTTAACGCCGAGGCGCCGCGATGACGACCAATGAGCCTTCCAATACCGACCGCCCGCTTCCCGGCGTCATGCCCGGCCGCACGCCTGAAGGCGCGCAGCCGCCGGCCGATTTCATGCCGCTCGCGGTGGCCAGGACGCTGCTACGCGCCACCCGCGCCGGCACGCTGGCAACGATCGACCGCAACGGCGGCTATCCGTTCGCCTCGCTGGTCAATGTAGCGACCGATGTCGACGGCGCGCCGCTGATCCTGGTATCGAAGCTCGCCACTCATACCGCCAATCTGGAAATCGACGGCCGCGCCTCGCTGCTGCTGGCCGAGACCGGCAAAGGCGATGCGCTGGCGTATCCCCGCCTCACCGTGCTGGGCACAATGGCGGCAGTTGCACGTGACAGCGCCGAGGAGCCGCGCGTCCGCCGCCGGTTCCTGGCGCGGCATCCGAAGTCGGAACTCTATGCCGGCTTCGGCGACTTCGCGTTCTGGCGCATGGCCGTGGTGTCGGCGCATCTCAACGGCGGCTTTGCCCGCGCCGCCGATCTTGCCGCCGCCGACGTGCTGACCGACGTCGCCGACGCCGGGGCGCTGGTCGAGGCCGAAGCCGACGTCATCGCGCACATGAATACGGATCATGCCGAAGCGTTGAGGCTTTACGCCACCAAGCTCCTGGGCGCGCCCGACGGCAAATGGCTATGCGTCGGCATCGATCCCGACGGCCTCGAATTGCAGCAAGGGCAGAGCGCGCTGCGGCTTTTCTTCCCGCAACGGGTCACCGGGCCGGGGCCGTTGCGCGCGATGTTGAAACAACTGGCCGAGCAGGCGAGAGCGCGCTAAGCGGATTTGGTTAATCCGGCCGCTATTGTTTGGAATTGGCAATCGACCGATTGCCGGAGCATCAGAGTACGTACGGCTTGCGTTATTGATGCAATGCAGCGCGAGCCGTGGGACCTTTTATGGCAATTAATCTTGGCAATTCGGGGCCGTTCGTGCATATGGTCGCGCCCTGATCTGAGGGGCTATACTTAGGTCGTAGCCGGAGCGTGGCCTGACGGCCTGTTGAGGGTTTGGCTTTAAAAAGCAGCCGGCCTGTTTGGGAGGATTACGCGTGCGAGAATCGGGTGTTCGGAACGGTGCCTACGGCGCCGACGAGTTCGGCTTTAAAGATTTGGCCGAGGTTCATTGGAATCTGACCGAGCCCTCGCTCTACGGACATTCGATCCGCGCTGGCGAGGCCCAGATCGTCGCCGGTGGCGCGCTCAGCGCCTTTACCGGCCATCACACTGGCCGCAGCCCTAAGGACAAGCACACCGTCGTCGACGATCTCACGCGCGACAGCGTATGGTGGGACGGCAACCGGAAAATGAGCGCTGAGAATTTCGACGCGCTGCTCGCCGACTTCCAGGCGCACGTCAAAGGCAAGAAGCTGTTCGCGCAGGATCTCTATGGCGGCGCCGATCCGAAATACCAGATCAAGACCC
>JACQDO010000004.1 GCA_016201085.1 Hyphomicrobiales bacterium
CGAATATCTCAACATGACGGTACCGATCGATCTGTTGCAGCCGATCCTCGATGATTTGCGCAAATTTGGCCGCGTCAATAAGCCGGCGCGGCCCTGGCTTGGGCTCTACTCCACCGAGGTCGAGGACAAGGTGGTGGTCGTCGGCATCGCGCCCAAGGGACCGGCGGCGCGCGCCGAACTCAAGACCGGCGACGTGGTGCTGGCGGTCAAGGGCGAAACGGTTGCCTCGCTGGCGCAATTCTATCGCAAGGTCTGGGCGCTGGGCAGCGCCGGCGTCGAGGTGCCGCTCACGCTCTACCGCGACGGCGTCAGCTTCGATGTGCGGGTGAATTCATCCGACCGCGCCAAGTTCCTCAAGGGGCCAAGGTTGCACTAATTAATTTTGATATTGAATTCCTTCACCAGCCGGCCGTACTTGTCGTAATCGCGGCGGATGAGCGCGGAAAAATCCTCGCGCGACAGCAACAACGGCTCCAGGCTGCCGGAGACATTGATCTTCTCCGCCACATCCGGACGCGCCAGCAGCGCCTGCACTTCCTTGTACAGCTTGGCGACGATTGGTTCGGGCGTGCCGGCCGGCGCGAACAGGCCGAGCCAGATATCGACCTCGTAGCCGGGATAAAATTCCGCGATGGTCGGCAGATCGGGGAATCGTCGCGAACGCTTCTTGCCGCTGACCGCGAGCGCGCGCAGATTGCCGGCCTCGAATTGCCCGGCGCTCGAGGCGCCGGCGAACAGCGACTGCGTCTCGCCGGCAATGGTCGCGGTCGCCGACGGCGCGCCGCCGCGATAGGTCACATGCAGCATTTTGATGCCGGCGCGCTGCTTGAGAACCTCCATGGCGAAATGCTGCTGGCTGCCGACGCCGCCGGAGGCGTAGGCCAAGGGCGGATTGGCCTTGCGCGCGTAGTCGACGAATTCCGGCAGCGTCTTGGCCGGCACTTTCGGATTGACGGCCAGGATGAACTGGTTCGCCGCCACGCTGCTCACCGGGATGAGATCCTTGATCGGATCGACCGGCATCTTGGTATAGACGTGCGGGTTGATGACGATGCCGCTGTCGGCGGCGAGCAGCAGCGTGTAGCCGTCGGGCTCGGACTTGGCGACCGCCTCGTTGGCGATGTTGCCGTTGGCGCCGGTGCGGTTTTCGACCACCACCGGCTGACCGAGGGATTCGGAAAGGTATTGCCCGATCAGCCGCGCCGCGACGTCGGGCGCGCCGCCGGGCGGAATCGGCACCAGCAGCTTGATGGCGTGGCTCGGATAGGGCGCCTGCGCCGCGGCCGGTGGAACGCAGACCGCCGCCAACGTCGCGACGGCGAGTGCGCGGATAAAATGAAGTTTCATCGGAACGGGCTCCCTATTTGAGCGCGAACATCGCCTGCGCGTTGCGGTGGCAGATTTTCGCCATGTCGTCGGCGCCGAGATCGAGCGATTCCATGACCGCGATGGTGGCGCGAATATAGCCGGTCCCCTTCTCGGGATCGAACGGACAATCGGACGCGAACAGCACGCGGTCCGGGGTGAAGAACGATATGCCGCAGATGGTCGGTCCGCGCGCGCCGGCCAGCGCGGTATCGCCGTAGAATTCCTTGAAGTAGTTGAGCGGGCGTTTTTTCAGCCGCTTCAAGATCGAGGCGTAGTCCTCGTCGGACGTACGCGAACCAAGTTGGTCCCAGCTATGCCCGACACGGCCCTCGAAATAGGGAATGATGCCGCCGAGATGGTGCGTGATGATTTTCAGGTTCGGGAAGCGGTCGATGATGCCGGAGAATACCAGCCGCGCCAAAGCCGCGCCGGTCTCGAACGGCCAGCCGATCACGCTGTTGATCTCGTATTTCGATTTGTCCTCGTTGCGATAGTCGGCCATCTCGCGGGTGCGGATCGGGTGCAACAGGATGGGCTTGCCGGATTTCTCGATCACGTCGTAGATCGGCAGGAACTGCTCCTGGTCGAGTGGCGCGCCGTCGACATTGGTGTGCAGCTGGATGGCGTTGGCGCCCATGCCGAGCGCGCGTTCGGCCTCCTTTACCGCCGCCGCCGGCGCATTCATCGGCAGCGAGGCGGCATAGCCGGGAAAACGGCCGGGATATTTGGCGACCAATTCGGCCAGCCCATCGTTGCCGATCTTGGCCCATTCGGCGGCTTGCTCGGCCGGCCACAGGCGGTCGATCGCCGGCATGCCGAGGGAGAGCACCTGCGAGTAATCGGGAAAGGCGTCGACCACGCGCAGCCGCTCGTCGAGGTCGTAGAGCGCGGGAATGCCGCGCACGCGCTTGCCCATGTCTTTCTGGGCAGCCGGCGTTTCGACCAGGCCGGCGAAGAATCGCTTGGGAAAGAAATGATTGAAGGCGTCGATATAGCGCATGCACCACCCAGCACCGATACGCCGCTAACCGTTGCAAGCCGGCGGCCATGCCTGCAACGGTAACACTTTATTCGGGGCGCGAAAGGGCGGACGTTGCCGGGCGCGGGTGAACTCATCTGTCCGCGCGTAATTCCGCAAAGGGGCGCGGCCGCACTAATTCTTTTTTCCGAAAATCCTCTTGGCGCCGGCGCGTGCGAACACCAGCACGATCAGCCATGTGATGATGGCGCCAATGCCGAACACGGTGCGCCCGATGCCCTCGCCGAGCGAACCGGAAAAGAAACCCGAAATCGAGAAATGCCGCGTGCCGCCGCCGAACGCCACCCAGCTGCCGATAGCGGCCAATCCGGCCGCCACCGCTACGCTCGCCAGCCAGTAGACGGTCGCCACCCACACCGGCGCATCCGCCGGCAGCTCGCCGGCGCGATCGTAGGCGCCGGTCGCGCCGCTGACGATGACGGCAATGCCGCCGGCGAAAAACACCAGGCCGACGAACAGCGCGATCCATAGCGGTCCGTTGATGCGGCCAAGCGAGGGCGCGATGTCAAATCCGACCAGGCCGAAATAGACGCCGGCCGCGGCGGTGAGCAAGCCGAGCGCGATCAATGTCCAGGCTGGAGGTGGTGTCGTCTGCTCGGCCACGAGCGTGCCCCGCGCGTCAACTTTGCGCGGCAGTGTGCGGCAGCAATATTGCCAAATCGTTGCGAACGCGAGCGCGCGCCGGAAAACAACGCGCAGGCATCGTTTGCCGACAAGTTTAGCGAATTTGGCAAGCCGCCGTTGCCGCCGCCCGATTGCGATAAATTGATCGAATGCCCTAAGTAAAATGACAGGGATTGCGACCTAACTTGCGCGCCTTCGCAATGCATCGGCACGGTCCTCATGCAAGATAAATCCTTCGATAAAATTCTGCAGCAGCTCAACATCCTGGTTGTCGACAGCAACGCCTATATGCGCCGCATGACGCGCACGATGCTGACCAATCTCGGCGCCAAGTCGGTGCTCGAGGCGGCCGATGGCCTGGCCGCCATCGAATCGATCCGCACCTGCGATCCCGACGTCATGCTGCTCGACATGGACATGCCGGTGCTCAACGGCCTTGAAGTGATGCGCATCGTGCGTTCGCCCGGCGTTTTCCCGCGCCCCAATCTGCCGATCATTATGCTGACCAGCCACGGCCATCGCTCGTCCGTGCTACAGGCCTTGCGCGCGGGCGCGCATGAATTCCTGATCAAGCCGACCTCGGCCAAGGCCATCCTCGATCGCCTGACCGCGATCGCGTACAAGCCGCGGCATATGATAAGGCTGGGCGACTACTACGTGCCGGAACCGCGGCGCATGCCGCTGCCGAGCGAAATGGCGCTCGGCGGTTGAGATCGTTCGAAATCGTACAGCCGCGCCGGATTGTCGCTGAGGATCGCCTGCCGGTTGGGGCCGCCGGTCCATTGGCAAAACACATCGAGCAGATGCTTGGCGTCCGGCACCGGGCCTTCCGGGCGCGGATGCGGCCAGTCGCTGCCCCACACCAAGTTCGCCGGATTGGCGGCAACCAGCGCGTCGTGGAACGGCTTGGCCTCGAGATAATCGGGCGGGCTCGCGCCCAGCCGATAGGTGCCGGAGACTTTCGCCCACAGCCGGCCGTCGCCCACCC
>JACQDO010000451.1 GCA_016201085.1 Hyphomicrobiales bacterium
CATCGCCACCGCGCCGGCGAGCGCCGGTCATCGGCCGGCCGGGCCGCATCCGGGCCTGGCGGCGGGCGTGGTGAGCGCCATGCTGTCCAGCGATCCCGACATCCGCCGCATCATGGCGCTGCGCGCCATCGAATCCGGCCTGCTGCGCTTGCGATGGCTCGCCGCCGCCACGCGCTTCGAAATCGCCATGCGCCGGCACGACCGCGCGCTGAAGTATGCGTATAAGGCGGGTTTTAATCCCGATCAGCCGCGCGATGAATATGGAAAATGGACGAATGGAGGTGAAAGTAGCGAGCGACCGTCGTCCGCCGCTCCTGGTAATCGAGCTTCGTCTACGCCGACGGACGTTGTGCTGCCCGATAGCTCGAAAATTCCGGATCCGAACTCCCCTACCGGATATCTTCAGTCTCCGACCTCGGACCTCTCGGCTGTTGCCCGCGCCGGCCGCGAAACCGGGGCCATTTTTCGCACGCTGCAAGAGAATCCCGAGACAACCGGCGGGTCGCTCGGATTCCTTGGTTACAGTATGCGACGGGACCTTAGCCAGGGAGGCACTTTCGACTACCAGCGTGACGGCTCCACGCACTTGAGCGATTACGAACACGTTTCCAGTTTCAATGTCGGGTTGTATAGTCAGCAAGCCGGGTTTTCGCTCGACGACACGCTGCACATCGCCGGGGCCTATGCGAAGTATTTCTCGAATAATCCAGAGCCGCGCGACAGCTATGGATTGACCGATGAACAGCGGCGCTTCATGGAACTGGGTTACCGCGCCGGCCAGCGTGGCGGCTTTGGCTCGCCGCCTTAGCCGACGGAGGCGGCATTGAAGGTGAGCCGCGACTTCCTGGCCGTCCTTGCCTTCAGTACGATTCCAATTTGGATATTAGTCTTTCTTGTAGGCGGTCTTTACGTCTCGGGTCCCAGCTGTGAGACGAAGATCGAAAAGAAATTGCCCGACGTATCCGGAATCGATTTTGAAATCAGCACGACAATGTGTTGGGGTTCGAGTTATTCAACTATCGCGGCAAGTAGAAAAGGTGAAAAGCACCGGACTATTCTCCTTGAATACGATCCGATCACTTGGATCGGCCTGCCGACGATCAGCATGCCCGGGAGCGACAGGATCGTCATCGCGGCACCGTGGGTGTCGGCGGTCTTCGCGAAACGAGATCATTGGCGTGGGATGCGCATCGAATACGATATTGGCAAGATCAGTTACCCTGACAGCGTGGTGCGTCGGCTCGACGATGAGAAATGAATCGGGTGTGCGCAGTGAAGCCGTTGGAAGCGATGAAGCGACGCATGACGAGCCCATCAAGCAATGACGGTTAGCGCCAAAGCAACTTCGATGCTTGCGGCGATGGTTCTGGTTGCGATGACAGAGCCATCAATGGCGCACCCTCGCTGCAATATGTTGAAAATTGCGGAAAAGCAGATCGGAAGACTGTTTCCGCGTTTCGATTTGAAAGAACTCAAGCGGGTCGTCGCCGAGAATGGCAATCTCTGGGAATTGACCTACGAAATGCCGGGAACTTCACTAGGCGGCATTCCCATCGTTACGATCGACAAGAGAACCTGCAAGGTCGTTCGCGCTATCCATACTTAGTGAGAGCGCACGCGTGCC
Organism: Hyphomicrobiales bacterium; assembly: GCA_016201085.1. Taxonomy (GTDB): domain Bacteria; phylum Pseudomonadota; class Alphaproteobacteria; order Rhizobiales; family Xanthobacteraceae; genus Pseudolabrys. Next base: position 1,625 of record JACQDO010000451.1, read on the forward strand.
GAGCGGGACTGGGCGAGGGTGGCCTGCGCAGCCCAAAGCGCCGCCACAGTTGCTGTGACGGCGCTAAGTGGGAGGCACTTACGCGTTACTCAACTACACGCCCCCCGGCGGCAGATAGCAGAACACCTCGTCGCCGCCGATGAAGATCCAGCCGTGGCCGGTCGGGTTGCCCTGGTCCCATTTGATGCGGTGATTGGGAACCGGGATGCGCGTGCCGTTGGGAATATGCGCGCGGCCGAGCGGGCCGTCGTCGCGCGCGTCGGTGATGACGGCGACATACTGGTCGCCCTTGACCTCGAACATGTCGCTCCAATAGGCGTCCGACTTTCCGCAGCACGAAAACGCCGGCATGTCCGGGATCACCAGGCTGTTGAACCATTTGCGGATCTTGGGGTCCTGGTTTTCCCACTGACCGAGATCGCGCGCGCTGGCGAGCGCCATCAGCCAAGCAAGCGCCACGAACAAGCAGCCGGCCAAGGCGCAACTGCGCCAGAACATCGGTGGGGCCTGGCGGAAACGGTCGATGAGGGTCATCGCAGCCTCTAAGGACTTCGGCTTCCTTCACTGCGAATCAAAAATAATCCGAATCGCCGCGCCGCTACTTGATTTACCTCAAGCATCAAGTGCGCCGAACGCGCCTGCGCGCGCACACCGGTTTGTCCCTTAAGTGAAATCCCGGAGTTTCGCCGCGGCGTAGCACAAAGCGCGCCGCCGCGCATCGCGTGAGCACACACGCCCACACCCATCCATTCAACAGGAGAACCTCAATGGATATCGATACCCACAACGAACTTGAGACCAAGGCGGGCATTCCGCTCGACGCCGTGGTGACGCATAGCGAGATGATGCGCGCCTTCGAGGCCTTCAAGGAAACCAACGACCAGCGGCTCGAAAAGCGCGCCGGCGACGTCGTGCTGGAGGAGAAGCTCGCCCGCATCAACTCGACCATCGATGCGCAGGCGCGCCGGCTCGACGAGATCGCGCTCAAGGGCGCGCGTCCGGCGCTCGGCGGCGAACGCGGCGCATTGCGCAGCGCTTCGGCGTTGGAGCACAAGGCGGCGTTCGAGGCTTATGTTCGGTCCGGCGAAACCGCCGGATTGCGTGCGCTCGAAATCAAGGCCTTGTCGGCCGGCTCCAATCCGGACGGCGGCTATGTGGTGCCGCCCGAGATCGAGACGCAGATCGGGCAGGGGCTCAAAGCCATATCGCCGATCCGCGCCATCGCCGGGGTGCGGGTGATCAGCGGCAATGTCTACAAGAAGCCGTTCATGACCGCCGGCCCGGCGGTCGGCTGGGTGGGCGAGACCGACGCGCGCACCACCACCACCTCGCCGACGCTCGACGAGCTGTCGTTCCCGGCCATGGAACTCTACGCGCAGCCGGCGGCGACCGCGACGCTGCTGGAGGATGCCGCGGTCAATATCGACCAGTGGCTGGCGCAGGAGGTGGAGCAGGTGTTCGCCCAGCAGGAGGGCTCCGCTTTCGTTTCCGGCGACGGCTCCAACAAGCCGAAAGGTTTTCTCAGCTACACCACGGTGGCGCAGTCGTCCTGGTCGTGGGGCAATATCGGCACTATCGCGAGCGGG
>JACQDO010000455.1 GCA_016201085.1 Hyphomicrobiales bacterium
CGCGAGCGCTGGTGATCGAGGAAGCCCATCTCGACCAGCTTCTTGAGATTGGAGGAGACGTTGGAGCCGAGATAATAACCGCGCGTGCGCAGCTCGCCGGCGGTGAGTTCCTTGTCGCCGATGTTGTAGAGCAACAGCGCCTGCACCGAATTGATGTCGGAGCGGCCGCGGCGATCGAATTCATCCTTGATGACGTCGAGCAGCCGACGATGCAGCCGCTCCACCAAGGTCAAAGCCTCATGATAGAGAGGCCGGATATGATCGAAACGCGCCTCGCGCTCGGCGGGTTCGACCGTTTTTGCAACGGCTTTCATGTTCAACGCCCCTTACGTTTTATTGTGTTCGTCTTTGGTAACGAGGCCCTGTTTTCCTCGTCCCGCATATCGCAACCTATAAGGGGCAGTCTAAAATCGGCTTAAATAACACCATAAAGATTAGGTTTATTTGCAAGGGTGAACGTTTGGTTGACGACAAAATTGAATCGAACGCAGCAAGGGTTCGTTCACCACACATGTCGTCATTAGCCGCGAACAAAGCGGATTATCCCGGAAAAATCCCGGCCCGCCTCCCCGCTCTCGACATATGACGAATAAATCCTTGCCGCGTCGGCGCCCAGTGGTGTTTTTGCACCGGCGGCCTTGGCGGCGTCCTGCGCCAATTTCAGGTCCTTCAGCATCATGGCGGCGGTGAAGCCGGCCTGATAGTCGCGGTTGGCCGGCGATGTCGGCACCGGTCCCGGCACCGGGCAATAGCTCGTCATCGACCAGCACTGGCCGGACGATTTCGACGAGATGTCGAACAGCTTCTGGTGGTCGAGACCGAGCTTCTCCGCCAGCACGAAGGCTTCCGACACCGCGATCATCGACACGCCGAGGATCATGTTGTTGCAGATCTTGGCGGCCTGGCCGTTGCCGGCGCCGCCGGCATGCACGATGGTCTTGCCCATCTTCTGCAAAATCGACTCGGCGCGGGTGAACGCCTGCGCGCTGCCGCCGACCATGAAGGTGAGCGTGCCCGCGGTGGCGCCGCCGACGCCGCCCGACACCGGCGCGTCCAGCATCAGCAGGCCCTTGTTCTCGGCTTCGGCCGCTACGGCGCGCGCGCTGTCCACGTCGATGGTCGAGCAATCGATCAGCAGCGTACCGGCATTGGCGCTCTCGACGATGCCGCCGGCGCCAAGATAGACCGCGCGCACTTCCTTGCCCGCCGGCAGCATCGTGATGACGACATCGGCGCGCGCGGCCGCCACCTTGACGAATTCGACGGCCGTGCCGCCGGCGCTTTTGAGTTTTTCCAGCGCGGCCGGATTGACGTCGACGCCCTCGACCTGATGGCCGGCCTTGATCAGGTTCTGCGCCATCGGCAGACCCATATTGCCGAGCCCGATGAATCCGATGCGTGCCATCGCGCCTCTCCTATCAAAATGTTTACGCCGGCTGCTCCTGCGCCGACTTCAAGGCCAGCCATAGATAAATCCCCAGCAGCGCGCCTTCCACGGCGACCGTCAGAAAGCCGCTGCCGAACACCTGCGGGAAAAATATTTCCACCGCCATCATCGAGGCGACCGCGGCCAGCCAGATCACCGCCCCCCAGGCGGCGGCGAGCCAAAGGCCGACGGCGGCGACCAGATCGATCACCGCGAAAAACACCGTGGCGGATTGCCAGGCGATCGAATGATATTCGAACACCTCATTGGGCGGAACGGCGATGCCGCACAGCCGCGACCAGTGATAGAGCCCCTTGAGCATCGACACGACGGCCATCAGGCGCAGGAACAGCACCAGCCGGCGCGTCCAGCGGCCAACGTCCGGCTCGCCGGACGGCTCGTGCACCGGTTCGAGCGCTTGCAGATCGTCGTTGTAGGCCGGTTCGCTCATGGCAGATCCAGCTCTGCATCGGGAAGCGGCGCGAAATGGCGCTCGACCTCCGCCGCGCTCACCGCGGCGAGCGTGGCCGGCCGCCAGCGCGGCTTGTTGTCCTTGTCGACGATCACGGCGCGCACGCCTTCATAGAAATCGTGGTCATGGATGACGCGCGAGACTATGCGGAATTCGGTGCGCATGCACGTCTCGAAATCCCACGCGCCACCGCGCCGCACCTGCGCCAGCGCCAATTTAAGGCTGAGCGGGGATTTTGTGCGAATGGTGGCGGCGGTCTTGCCTGCCCATTCGGCGTCGGCGCCGCCCGCGGCCGCTTCGCGCTCGAGCGCCGCGACGATCTCCTCGACCTGGCGGCCGGCAAACAGCCGGTCGATCGCCGCGCGCTTCGCCACAATCGGCCCCTCGCCCGCAGGCTCTGCGAAGGCCGCCAGCACGGCGTCGACCGATACGGTGCCGCTCAGCGCCTCGATCAGCGCGGCAAAGCGCGCCGACGGTATGCGATGGGTGGCAATGCCCGCGCCGACACCGTCGGCAATGCCGAAGCGTTCGCCGGTGAGCGCGCAATAGGCGCCGAGTTCGCCCGGCATGCGCGGCAGGAACCAGGTGCCGCCGACATCGGGAAAGATGCCGATGCCCACCTCCGGCATGGCGAAGGAAAAACGGTCGCCGGCCACGCGGTGCGAGCCGTGCACCGATACGCCGACGCCGCCGCCCATGACGATGCCGTCGATCAGCGCGACATAGGGTTTGCGGTAATTCTTGATCGCGGTATTGAGCCGATATTCGTCGCCCCAGAACTGCAAGGCCTCTTTATGCCGGCCGGCCTTGCCCAGATCGTAAAGCATGCGGATATCGCCACCGGCGCAAAACGCCCGCTCGCCCGCGGCCTGGATCACCACCCGCGTCACCGCCGCATCGTCGGCCCACAGCACGAGCTGCGCGTGCAATGCGCGGACCATGCCATGGGTGATGGCATTGAGCGCCTTTGGCCGGTTGAGCGTGACGATGCCGGCGGCGCCGCGCCGTTCGAACAGGATTTCGTCTGTCATGGCCGCTTGCGCAGATAAATGAACCAGTAGACCGCGCCCACCAGTCCGCCGCCGCCGATGATATTGCCGATGGTCACCGGGATCAGGCTGACGAAAAATGCCGTCCAGGTCAGCGCGTCGTAGTTGCCGCCGAGCTGCGCCCACAGCTCCGTCGGCCCCCACGCCTTGATGAACAGGCCGAGCGGGATGAGATACATGTTGGCGACCGAATGCTCGAAGCCGGCAACCACAAAGGCCGAGACCGGAAAGACGATCGCCAGCACCTTGTCGGTGGTGGTGCGGGCGCCGAAGGCGAGCCAGACCGCCAGGCACACCAGCACATTGCACAGGATGCCGAGAAACAGCGCGTGGTCGAACGACAGCGTGACTTTGGTGAGCGCGAGATTGAGTGCCACGGCGGTCACGCTGCCTTTGCCGCCCAAATACTGGCCGGAGAGGAACACCAGCCCGGCGGTGCCGAGCGCACCGATGAAGTTGCCGATATAGACGATGGTCCAGGCGCGCAGCATTTCGCGCAGGCGCACTTCGCCGGCGGCCCAGGCCATCACCATCAGCGTGTTGCCGGTGAACAGCTCGGCGCCGCCGACGATGATCAGGATCAAGCCCAGGCAAAACACCACGCCGGACAGCAGCCGGCTCAGGCCGAACGGCAGCACGCCATCGGCGCCGGCCAGCACCGTGGTGGCGAACATGGCGCCGAGCGCGATGAAGGCGCCGGCCAGCACGGCGAGCGCCAACAGGCTGACCACGTCCATGCGGGTCTTCTGCACGCCGACCGCCTCGGCTTTGCGGGCAATCTCCGGCGGCAGCAGCGCGTCGATGCTGTGGTTGGAAAGGTCCGTACCGCCGTTCATGTCGCGCGCTCCGTTGTTATTGATTGTGAACCGCGCGTGACGCCCAATCCGGACAGCGACGGCTAGACGTTGCGCCGGTATTCGCCGCCGGCGGCGAACAGCGCATGGGTGACCTGTCCGAGCGAGCAGCAGCGCGCCGCCTGCACCAGCTCGGCGAACATATTGCCGCCCTCGGCGGCCGTCCGTTGCAGACGCTTGAGCATGGGCCCGGATTCCGCCGCATGCTTCTGCTGGAAGGCGCGCACGCGGGCGATCTGGCTCTGCTTTTCCTCTTCGCTCGAGCGGGCGAGCTCCGGCGTCGGCATGGCCGACGGATGCTCCTCGTCGAGGAAGGTGTTGACGCCGACGATCGGCAGCGAGCCGTCGTGTTTCTTGCCCTCGTAGAACAGCGACTCGTCCTGAATCTTGCCGCGCTGATAGCCGGTCTCCATGGCGCCGAGCACGCCGCCGCGCTCGGAGATGCGCTCGAATTCCTTAAGCACCGCCTCCTCCACCAGATCGGTCAGCTCCTCGACGATGAAGGAGCCCTGGTTGGGATTCTGGTTTTTCGCCAGCCCCCATTCCTTGTTGATGATGTGCTGGATCGCCATGGCGCGGCGCACCGACTCGCGCGTCGGCGTGGTCACAGCCTCGTCATAGGCGTTGGTGTGCATGGAGTTGGCGTGATCGTAGGTGCCGATCAGCGCCTGCAGCGTGGTGCGGATGTCGTTGAAATCCATCTCCTGGGCATGCAGCGAACGGCCGGAGGTCTGGGTGTGGTATTTGAGCTTCTGCGAGCGCTCGTTGGCGCCGTATTTGAAGCGCATGGCGGTCGACCAGATACGGCGGGCGACGCGGCCGAGCACACTGTATTCGGCGTCCATGCCGTTGGAGAAGAAGAACGACAGATTGGGCGCGAAGCTGTCGATGTGCATGCCGCGCGCCAGATAGGCCTCCACATAAGTGAAGCCGTTGGCCATGGTGAAGGCGAGCTGCGAGATCGGGTTGGCGCCGGCTTCGGCGATGTGGTAGCCGGAGATCGATACCGAATAGAAATTGCGCACCTCGTGCTGCACGAAATATTCCTGGATGTCGGCCATCATGCGCAGCGCGAATTCGGTGGAGAAAATGCAGGTGTTCTGGCCCTGGTCTTCCTTCAAAATGTCGGCCTGCACGGTGCCGCGCACCGTCGACAGCGTCCACTCCGCGATTTTTTCCGCCTCCTCGTCGTTCGCTTCGCGCTTGTTCTCGGTGCGGAACTTGGCGAGCTGCTGGTCGATCGCCGTGTTGAAGAACATGGCGAGGATGACCGGCGCCGGCCCGTTGATGGTCATGGAGACGGAGGTGGACGGATCGCACAGGTCGAAGCCGTCGTAGAGCGCCTTCATGTCGTCGAGCGTGGCGATGGAGACGCCGGAATTGCCCACCTTGCCGTAGATGTCGGGCCGCTCCTCCGGGTCCCAGCCGTACAGCGTGACGGAATCGAAGGCGGTCGACAGCCGCTTGGCCGGCGAATCCTTGGACAGATATTTGAAGCGCCGGTTGGTGCGGAACGGATCGCCCTCGCCCGCGAACATGCGGGTCGGGTCCTCGTTGTCGCGCTTGAAGGCGAACACGCCGCCGGTATAGGGGAAGCTGCCGGGCACATTCTCCTTCAGCAGCCACTTGAGGATTTCGCCCTCGTCCTGATATTTCGGCAGCGCCACCTTGGGGATGCGCGTGCCCGACAGGGTCTCGTAAGTCAGCCGGTTGCGGCGCTCGTGGCCGCGGATTTTCACCACGTATTCGTCGCCGGCATAGGCCTTCACCACCTCCGGCCAGCGTTCGATCAGCCGCGCGGCGCGCGGATCGAGCTGCTGCTGGCGCTTCTGGTAGGCGGCATCGAGCGCGGCGGTGTCGGCGCCCGTCTCACCAATCATGCGTTTGGCTTCGCGCAACTGCTGGCGCTCGCGCGCGATCGCCACTTGTTCGGTGACGGTCTTGTGGTAGTTGCGCACGCTCTCGGCCACCTCGGCCAGATAGCGCTGGCGTTTGGGCGGCACGATGGCCGCGCCCGGCTCGCTGGCGCGAATGGTGAGCGGCTTGCTGTCGCTGCGCCAGGGACCGAAACCCTTGTCGTTGAACACGCGCAGCAGGCACTGCGCCAGCGCGGTGACGCCCTGATCGTCGAAGCGCGAGGCGATGGTACCGAACACCGGCATATCCTCGGGCTTCACCGAAAACTGTTTGTGGTTGCGCTGATACTGCTTGGACACATCGCGCAGCGCGTCGGCGGCGCCGCGGCGGTCGAACTTGTTGATCGCCACCAGATCGGCGTAGTCGAGCATGTCGATCTTTTCGAGCTGGCTGGCGGCACCGAATTCCGGCGTCATGACGTAGATCGACACGTCGGAGACCGGCACGATGCCGGCGTCGCCCTGGCCGATGCCGGGGGTCTCGACGATCACCAGCTCGAAGCCGGCCGCCTTGCAGGCGGCGACGATGTCGGGCAGCGCCTCCGGCACCTCGTTGGCGGCGGTGCGCGTGGTGAGCGAACGGAAATAGATATTGGGCGCGGCGATGGCGTTCATGCGGATGCGGTCGCCGAGCAGCGCGCCGCCGGTCTTGCGCCGCATCGGGTCGATGGCGATGACGGCGATGCGCGGCTCGCCGCTGTGCTGGCGCAGGCGGCGGATCAATTCGTCGGTCAGCGACGATTTGCCGGCACCACCGGTGCCGGTGATGCCGAGCACCGGCACTTTCTTCGCCTTCGCCGCCGCCTCACGCAGCTTGCTCAGCAGGCCGTCATTGAGGCGGCCCGTCTCGATGGCGCTGACGATGCGCGCCAGCGTGCCGTGCTCGCCCTTGAACAGGCCATCGAGGTCGGCGGGCAGGTTCGCGCACAGGTCCTGGCGGGCGCGCTCGGCCATGTCGGCGATCATGCCGTCGAGGCCCATGTGCTGGCCATCCTCGGGCGAATAGATGCGGGCGACGCCATAGGCGTGCAGTTCGTCGATTTCCTCGCGCACGATCACGCCGCCGCCGCCGCCAAAGACGCGCACATGACCGGCGCCGCGTTGTTTCAGCAGGTCGATCATGTATTTGAAATATTCGACATGGCCGCCTTGGTAGGAACTCACGGCGATGCCGTGGGCGTCCTCCTGGATGGCGGCGGTGACGATGTCGTCGACCGAGCGGTTGTGGCCGAGATGCACCACCTCCGCGCCGTGTGCCTGCAAAATGCGGCGCATGATGTTGATGGAGGCGTCGTGGCCGTCGAACAGGCTGGCGGCCGTTATGAAGCGCAAGGGCGCAGCGCCCGCGCCGGCAGCGCGTTTGCGCCCGATGGCGCCGCGCGGGGCCACCGCGCCGGTATCCTTGGCCTCCCTGGCTATCAGAATGTCGCTGGCCACTTCTGCCCTCTCAACCGCCGTTGCGGGGTTGTTCCGGGCCACTTTGCCCGAATTCACGACGAACATAAATCCGCTTGTAGCCCGGGTGGCATCGCCTTGCCAGACCAGATAAAAAGACCCCTCTGGAGGCACCCCATGACGATCAAATTCGGCCGTCCGCTCGAAGCCCGCACCCGTCCGCACCCGGTGGAAGCATCCGCCGAGCGTCTCGAGCTGGCCGTGCGCATGCGCCGCAACCGGCAGCACGACTGGACGCGCCGCATGGTGCGCGAGAATACGCTCACCACCGACGACCTGATCTGGCCGCTGTTCATCATGGACGGAGAGAATAAGCGCACCGCGGTGCCCTCGATGCCGGGCGTCGAGCGGCTCACGGTCGACCAGGTGGTGCGCGAGGCGGTACGGGCGGCGGAGTTGAAGATTCCTTGCCTGGCGCTGTTCCCCTATACCGATCCTAGCTTGCGCGACGAGACCGGCAGCGAAGCGCTCAATGCGGACAATCTGGTGTGCCGCACGCTGCGAGCGATCAAGAAGGAAGTGCCGGATATCGGCCTTCTGGCCGACGTGGCGCTCGATCCCTTCACCAGCCACGGCCATGACGGGTTGCTGCAAGACGGCGAAATCCTCAACGATGAAACGGTGGTGGTGCTGATCAAGCAGGCGCTGGTGCAGGCGGAAGCCGGCTGCGACATCATCGCGCCCTCCGACATGATGGACGGCCGCATCGGCGCCATCCGCAAGGGGCTGGACGCCGCCGGCTTCATCGATGTGTCGATCATGTCCTACGCGGCAAAATATGCGTCCGTGTTCTACGGCCCGTTCCGTGACGCGGTCGGCTCCTCCAAGACGCTGACCGGCGACAAGCGCACCTACCAGATGGACCCGGCCAACACCGACGAGGCGATCCGCGAAGTGGCGCTCGACGTGGCGGAAGGCGCCGACATGCTGATGGTTAAACCGGGCATGCCCTATCTCGACATCATCCGGCGCGTGAAGGATACCTTCGCCATGCCGACCTACGCCTATCAGGTGTCGGGCGAGTACGCGATGATCCAGGCGGCGGCGCAGAACGGCTGGCTCGACGCCGAGCGCGCGATGTGTGAGAGCCTGATGGCCTTCAAGCGTGCCGGCGCCGACGGCATGCTCACTTACTTTGCGCCGCGCGTGGCGCAGGCGCTCAAGCAAGGCTAAAGACTCACCACTCGTTTCTCTTCCCGCCGGCTGATCGACATCAACAGGCAGACTTTCGCATGGGTGAATTCGCCATCGGCCAAGGCGTGCCGCGTTTCGAAGACCCGCGCCTGGTGCGCGGCGGCGGGCATTATATCGACGACGTGGTCTATCCCGGCATGGCTTTCGGCGTGGTGCTGCGCTCGCCGCATGCGCACGCCAGGATCAAGTCGATCGATGTGAGCGTGGCCAAGGCTGCGCCCGGCGTGCTGGCGGTGATCACCGCCGCCGACTGGAAGGCCTCCGGCTTCGGCGACCTGCCCAGCCATCCCGGCTTGAAACGCCGCGGCGGCACGCCGATGGCGTTGCCGCGTTATCCGGTGCTGGCGGAGACGCATGTGCGCTGGGTCGGCGATTGCGTCGCCTTTGTGGTGGCCGAAACCGCCGCGCAGGCGATGGACGGCGCCGAACGGATCGCCGTCGACTACGAGGAGTTGCCGGCGGTCACCTCGGTGGCCGAGGCGGTCAAGCCGGGCGCGCCGCGTGTTCATGACGAGTGTCCCGACAATATCTCCTTCGTTGAGCTGATCGGCGACAAGGCGGCGACCGACGCCGCCTTCGCGCGCGCCGCCCATGTTGTGAAACATCGCTTCGTCATCAACCGCGTCACCGCCGCCGCCATGGAGCCGCGCGGCGCCGTCGGCCTCTACAATGCCGGCGACGGCCGCTACACCATCCATTCGCCGATCCAGCGCGCGCACGGCTTTCGCACCGATCTCGCCAAGATGCTGCGCGTGCCGGAGAGCCGCGTGCGCGTGACCACCGGCGACATCGGCGGCAGCTTCGGCATGAAGACGCCGATCTTCAACGAGACGCCGCTGGTGGTGCTGGCCTCCAAGCTCACCGGACGCGCGGTGAAATGGATGAGCACGCGCACCGAGGCGTTCCTGTCCGACGCGCAGGCGCGCGACAATGTCACCGAGGCGGAGCTGGCGCTCGATGCGGATGGCAATTTCTTAGGCCTGCGGGTGAAGACGCTCGCCGCCGTCGGTGCCTACCTGCAGCACAACATGCCGGCCTTTGTGCTCAATGCCGGCACGCTCGCCGGCACCTATCGCACGCCGGCGATCCATGCCGACATCAGCGCTGTGTTCACCCATACCAACCCGGTGCGGCCCTATCGCGGCAACGGCCGGCCCGAAGCCGGCTATGTGATCGAGCGCATGGTCGACCTGGCGGCGGCCGAACTCAAGATCGATGCGGCCGAGCTGCGGCGGCGCAATTACATTTCGCCTAGCGCTATGCCGTTCAAGACCGGGCTCACATTTACCTACGACTGCGGCGAGTTCGAGAAGAACATGGACCTCGCGCTCAAGCTCGCCGACTACAAAGGCTTCGAGAGACGCCGCAAGGCGGCGCGCCAGCGCGGCAAGCTCTTAGGTATCGGCCTGTCCAACACCATCGAGCGCGCGGCGGCCCCGAGCGCGGAAGGCGCCGAGGTGCGTTTCGACCGCGGCGGCAGCGCCACGCTCTATTCCGGCTCGGTCAGCCAGGGCCAGGGGCACGAGACCACGTTCAAGCAACTGGTGTGCGATGCGCTCGGGCTCGACCCCAACGAGGTGCGTTACGTGCAGGGCGACACCGACGACGTGTTCTTCGGCGAAGGCACCGGCGGCTCGCGCTCGGCCACCATGGCCGGCTCGGCCTTCGCCATGGCGACGCAGAAGGTGATCGCCAAGGGAAAGCAGATCGCCGCGCACGCGCTCCAGGTTGCCCGCGACGACGTCAAATTCGCCGACGGCGTGTTCTCCTCGCCCAAGACCAACCGGACCATGACCATTCAGGAGGTGGCGGCCGACGCCGCCAATCCGGCGAAAATCCCCAAGGATATGGAGCCCGGCCTGATCGCCACCGCCGTCTACAAGGCGCCGGTCAACAATTATCCCAACGGCTGCCATGTCTGCGAAGTCGAGATCGACATGGAAACCGGCGTGCCTGAGATCGTGCGCTACAGCGTCATCGACGACGTCGGCACCGTGCTCAATCCGCTGCTGGTGCATGGCCAGGTGCAGGGCGGCATTGCGCAAGGCGCAGGACAGGCGCTGCTGGAGGACATCCATTTCGACGCCAGCGGCCAGTTGGTCACCGCCTCGTTCATGGATTACGCCATGCCGCGCGCGCACAATCTCTGCGCCATGCAGATCGAGAGTAATCCGGTGCCGACCAAGACCAATCCGCTCGGCACCAAGGGCGTCGGCGAAGCCGGCTGCGTCGGCGCGCTGCCGGCGGTGGTCAACGCGGTGGTGAACGCCTTGGCGGAATTCGGTGTCAAGCACATCGAGATGCCTGCGACACCGGAGCGCATCTGGCGCGCGATGCAAAAGTAGCGGGTGTGCCAGAGCGCGGACGCATAACACACACCACCGGATACCGATGAGGCCATTGCGCCCGCTGCAATTTGACACGGCGCAATGACTTTCTTGAAAAATGTGAACTGATCGACGCCCTGACGCAAACTGTCTTCAACGGGGCGCGATCGATGACCACAATTTCCAAATCAACTAAAACTGTCGTTGCGTTTGCCGGCGTGAGTGCGATTCTCGGCGCGTTGCTACTGACGCTGCCTATGGCTCCGTCAGCCAGCGATGCCTTGGCGCAGAGCAAGTCGAGCAAGGCGCAAAAAGCCAAACCCGCCGCGCTGCCGCAGATCAGCGACGATGTCGACGACCCGGCGGTGTGGGGCAAGCTGTATCCGCTGCAGTACGAGCTCTATCTCAAGACCAAAGAGATGCAGCCGACGAAATACGGCGGCAGTATCCCGACGCCGCATACGCCGACCGCGGCCGATCCGCGCACGATCACTTCGCAATCGAAATCCGATGCCGACGCCGGCCTGCGGACGATGTGGGCGGGCTATGCCTTCGCCGCCGATTTCCGCGAGGAGCGCGGCCACGCCTACATGCTCGAGGATCAGAAATATACCAAGCGCCAGGTGGTGGTGCAGCAGCCCGGCGCCTGCATGAATTGTCATGCCTCGACCTATCTCGCCAACAAGAAGATGGGCGACGGCGACATCATCAAAGGCTTCGAGAAGATCAACGCCATGCCTTACAGCGAGGCGGTCAAGCTGGTGAACCATCCGGTCGCCTGCATCGACTGCCACGATGCCAAGACCATGGCGCTGCGCGTTACCCGCCCGGCCTTCATCGAGGGCATTCGCGCCTACAAGGCCTCGCAGGGCATTAAGGACTATGACGTCAACAAGCAGGCCACTTATGAGGAAAAGCGCGCCTATGTGTGCGGCCAGTGCCACGTCGAGTATTACTTCAAGGGCGCCGAGAAGCGGCTGGTGTTCCCCTGGTCGAAAGGCCTCAAGATCGAGCAGATCACGGCCTATTACGACGAAATCGGCTTCCGCGACTGGACGCACAAGGACACCGGCGCGCCAGCGCTCAAGGCCCAGCACCCCGAATTCGAGATGTGGAGCCAGGGTCTGCATGCGCGGGCCGGCGTCACCTGTGCCGACTGCCACATGCCGAAGGTGCAGTACAAAGGCGCGAACGTGAGCGACCATTGGGTGCGCAGCCCGCTGCTCAACCTCAAGAACGCCTGTCTCGACTGCCACAAGAAGCACGACGCCAAGATCACCGAGAAGGAGCTGAAGGATCGCGTCGAGCAGATCCAGGACCGGCATTGGAAACTGCGCGAGGACGCAATGAGCGCGCTGGTGGGCCTGATCGGCGATCTCAAGAGCGCGAAGGACGCCGGCAAGAGCGATGCCGACCTCAAGACCGCGCGCTACCTGCAACGCCGGGCGCAGTTCTATCTCGACTTTGTCGAGGCTGAGAATTCGACCGGCTTCCATGCGCCGCAGGAGGCCGCGCGTATCCTCGGCGAATCGCTCAACTACGCCAGGCAGGGCCAGATCGCGCTGCGTGACGCGAGCTTCAAGCCGAGCGTCGCCATCGTCGATATCCCGCCGCCGCCCGCTCCGGCCGCGGCGCCGGCGACGCGCTGACGCTGACGACATTATCTGCGGGCCGGGAAACCGGCCCGCAGTTGCTTGTTCAGACCGCTTCGCTGGATGGCACCGTCAACGCCTGGCGGCGTTCCGGCTGGCTGGCGTAAATCAACGCTCCGATGACGATGGCGACGCCGGCCATTTGCCAAAGCGTGATCGTCTGGCCCAGCAGGATGTAACCCGCGCCGACCACCACGATCGGCTCCAGATTGACGAAGAAGGTCGCAGCACCTGCGCCGACCATGGCGATGGAGCGATAGAAGCCGATGATGGCGGCGGCGTACAGCACGTGTGACATCAGAAATCCGGTCCATCCCGCCGTCGTCACCGGGAATCGCACGTCTCCGGCGAAAGCGCTCACCGCGATCATGGCGAGCGTCGCCGCCGCCGACAGGTACATCGTCACCAGCCGCGAATCCTGGTCGTACATCAGCCGGTTGCCGACCGAGCACACGACGGCAAAACCGATTGCCGAGACCAGTCCCGCCAGCATGCCGACGACATTCAGCTCGCCGAATTGCACGGCCAGCGCCAGGTTCAAGCCGAAAAAGACGATAAACGTGCTCAGCAGCATTTTCGCCGTCAGCCGTGCGGCGCCGAAGGCGGCGAGAATGAAAGCGGTCATGATCGGAAATAGGTAGAAAATAAGAATGGCGATGCTGACCGGCAGCAGCTCGATCGCCAGCAACAGCGCGAAGGTGTAGACGACCGACACGATGCCCAGCAGCGCGGCGATGGCGGCGGGCCGCGATCCGAGATGGGTGCTGTTGCCGCCGATCTTGAGAACGAAGAACAGCAATATCGCAGGAAGAATAAATCGCGTCGCCGACAGCGTGAACGGATTGCTGCCGCCTTGATAGGCGACGCCGGCCAGCGTGTTCGCCACGGCGAAGAAGACGGCGCTGACCAGCGCCAGGAAAATCCCGACCAGCCTTTGACTTTTCACCGCCCACCCACCCATTCGTAAGAGTCGGTCGGGGCCTAGCGCGCGGCGGTTCGCGGCGCAATGAGCTAAGACAAGCGCGTCATGCGAATGAGAAGCGAGTGCTGTTGCCGCCCTAGCCGGTGCCGGCAGCCATTTTAGGCCGCCGACTTCGTATCGGACGCGCGTGTCCGCCGCGGCAAATGCAGCCCACACTCGCGGTGCGCGTCGTTCTCCCACCACCAGCGGCCGTTACGCTCGGGTTCGCCGGGCTGGATAGCGCGCGTGCAGGGCGCGCAGCCGATCGAGGCGAAGCCTTTGGCGTGCAAGGCGTTGATCGGCACATTGCGGGCGCGCACTTCCGCCAATACGGTCTCGCGCGTCCAGTCGAACAGCGGGTTGAACTTGATGAGGCGGCGGCCGGTGTCGAAACCGATCAGCCCCGCCTCATGCCGGATCAGATTCTGGTCGGCGCGCAATCCGGTGATCCAGGCGGAGGCGCCGCGCAGCGCCCGATCGAGCGGTTTTGTCTTGCGGGTGTCGCAGCAGGCTTCGCGCGCCTGCTTCGACTCGTAGAAGCCGTCGACGCCCTGCTTGGCGACCAAACGCTCCAGCGCGGCATGATGCGGGTAGATGGCGCGAATACGGCGGCCGTAGCGGCGTTCGGTCTGCGCCCACAGTGCGTAGGTTTCCTGAAACAGCCGCCCGGTATCGAGCGTCACCACGTCGATGTCGATGTCGCGCTCGCAGATCCAATGGAAGATGAGCTGCCCTTCGATGCCGAAGCCATGCGTGAATACGATGGGGCCGTCGAGCTCGCGGCGCAGAAAGACGAGCCGCTCCGCCGGCGGCAGGGCGGCAAGCGTGTCGTCGTTGCGCAGGCGCGCGGCCAGATCGGCCGGCTGCGCGCTCGTGCGTGCGGAGGAAAACGCGCCGGCCGGCCGTTCGTCCG
>JACQDO010000005.1 GCA_016201085.1 Hyphomicrobiales bacterium
CACGAATGCGCTTGGCCACCTGCGCGATCACGTCGTCGGTGGTCTGGAAGCCATAGGCTTCGTTGAGCCGGCCGAGATGGTCGACGGCGACCAGCAAAAAACCGCATGAACCGCGGAATTTCACGGCCTCGTCGAGCGTGGCGCCAAGCAGTTCGGTCAGGCGCGCGCGGTTGAGTTCGCCGGTCAATTCATCGAAATTGGCGAGCTGCAGCAGCTTGCGTTCGCGTTCGTGGCGCCCGGTGATGACGCGCACGGTTCCGATCGTGCGCAACGGCTTGCCGTCAGCCCCGGCGAACCAGCGGCCGGTGTCTTCCAGCCAGATTTTCTCGTCGCCGCGCTTGAACGCGTATTGCACCTGATAGGACACGCCGTCGCCGCTGTCGTGCTGGGTGACCAGTTGCAGCACGTCGGCGCGGCTATGACCGCCTTCGGCGTCGATACGCCGCGCGTAAGACTGACCGGTGGCGATATCGCCGATGTCGGCGAGCCCAAGCACCGCCGCGGCATTGCCGCCCCAGCTCACGGCGTCGCTGTCGAGGCGCCATTCATAGGCGACGTCGCCGATCGACCGCAGAATCTCCGCGGCGTCTGGGACACCGGCCGGTTGATCGAAACGGGTCACGCTCGCCCCTTTTTGGAACGCCTCGCCACGCCGGGCGTTGCCTTCTCACGAAATAGATGCAGCGCCCAAACTACTGACAATCCTTAAACAATTAGAAAAAACCGCGGATGGTACGGCGTTAAGCGCGATTAACGGCCGGCGGCACGGCTCTTGCCAATCTGAGGGTGGACAAGGGCACCTTGTCCCGAATTGAGACAGGCACCGTAAATGCGTATTGGCCAGATCAAGACGGATTCGCGACCGAACGGACAGCCGGCTCAGGACGTGGCGCCGGCCTGTGAATCCCGCGCACTGGTCGCGTTGATGCCCGCGGCCTCCACGCACAAGCCGTCGGAGAGCCATCGCCAAGCGGCATTCCTCGCCCATCTCATTGCCACCCAGGGCCAGTTGCCGCAGACGCGCGAGCGCCGGCGCGCCGAGCCGGCCGAGGCCATCGCCGCCTATCGAGCCAGCGCAAAGCTGACCGATCAATAACCCAGCGCGCAGCCGTCCTTGCGCGGTTCCGAGCCGGCGATCAGCACGCCACGATCCCAGTCGATCTTGATGGTCTGGCCGCCACCCCAGGGCAGGTCCGCCATCGCCACCGTATGCCCGCGCGCCTTGAGGCCCGCGACGGTCGAAGCCGGCGTGCCGTGCTCGACGATGGTTTGTTCGCCCTCGAAGAAGAAGCGCGGTGCGTCGATCGCCTGCTGCACGTCCATGCCATAGTCGAGCATGTTGAGCACGATCTGCACGTGGCCCATCGGCTGGTAATGCGCGCCCATAACGCCGAAGCTCATGTCGCAGCGGCCGTTCTTCATGGCCATGGCAGGAATGATGGTGTGCATCGGCCGCTTGCCGGGGCCGAAGGTGTTGGGATGATCGGGATCGAGCGTGAAGCAGGCGCCGCGATTGGTCAGCATGATGCCGGACTTCTCGGTGCAGATGCCAAGGCCGAAGCTGGAATAAAGCGAATTGATGAACGACACCGCCGTGCGGTCGCGATCGACCACGGTGAGATAGACCGTGTTGCTGCCGGGCGCAGGCGCCGACGGCAACTTGGCGCGCTTGCTCATGTCGATGAGCCCGGCGAGCTTCTTGGCAAAGCCCTTGTCGAGCAGGTCGCCGACCGGGGTGCGCATATGCGCCTCATCGGCGATGTGGGTGTCGCGCACCGCAAAGCCCAGGCGCGCCGCTTCCAGCACCAGATGGAATCGCTCGGGACCGAGCGGATCGAGCGCCTTGAGATCGAAATTCTCCAGGATGTTGAGCATCACCAGCGCGGTGAGCCCCTGCCCGTTGGGCGGAATCTCGGTGAGATCGAGCCCGCGGTAATTGGTCGAAATCGGCTCAACCGCGTCGCCGCGATGGCGGGCGAAATCGTCCACCGTCTGGAACGAGCCGCGCGCGGCTATCGTTTTGACCATATCCTCGGCGAGCTCGCCTTCGTAGAAGGCGCGCGCACCCTTGGCGGCCAGCGTCTTCAGCGTCGCGGCCAGCGCCGGAAAGCGGATGACGTCGCCTTCATGCGGTGCCGCGCCGTTGAACAGATAATGCTTGGCGGCGCCCGGGTCGGCCTTGAGCCGGGCGACATGCCGGCTCCAATCCCAGGCTACGCGCGGCGCGACCGGGAAGCCGTTCTCGGCGTAATGAATGGCGCGGGCGAGCGCGCGATCGAGCCCGAAGCGGCCGTGCGCCTTGAGGATCGCCTCCCATGCATCGAGCGCCCCCGGCACGGTGACGGCGTGGATCGAATTGCCGATTTCAGTGAGCCCTTGCGAACGCAGCGCCTCATACGAAGCCTTGGCGCCGGCGCGGCCGGAGCCGTTATAGCCCCACACCGGCCGGCCGGGCCGCGACAACAGGCAATAGCAATCGCCGCCGATGCCGGTCATGTGCGGCTCGACCACGCAGAGTGTAGCGACGGCAGCGATGGCAGCGTCGGCAGCGCTGCCGCCGTCACGCAAGATGTCGATGGCCGCCAGCGTCGCCAGCGGATGCGAGGTTGCCGCCATGCCGTCGCGGGCGATTACCGGCGAACGACCGGGCATTTGAAAGTCGCGGGTCATGTTTGCCGATTGAGAGGATGTTTCAGGAGATGTGCGGTACGTTGCCTTCGATCGTGAGATCGCGCTGGGCCGAACGCAGCGTCACCGCGAAACCGCCAAGCACGTCGACGAAGCTGATCACCAGCAGCAGGAAGAAGGTTCCGGTCGCCGCCTGCTTCACCAGCAGGAATTCGATCAGCATGGCGAGGAACAGCACCAGCGACAAGCCGTGGTCGACCACGGTGCGGATGCCGATGCGGGTCGATTTCAGCACCTCGCCGGTCAGCAGCAGGATCGAGAGCGTTACCAATATGTCGCCGGCCGACATGGTCCATTCGCCGCCGGACACCATGTGCACGCTGGTCAGCGCGCCGGTCCAGCTCACGCCCGGCATCAGGAAGGCGATGATGTTGTAGATCGCGAAAGGGATCAGCAACAGGGGAAAGCCAATGAGGGACATGAGGCCAGCTTTCTCCCGAAAAAGTTTACGCCTCGGTCTTCGCTTTCAGAACCTGGCGGCCTTTGTACATGCCGGTCTTCAGGTCGATGTGATGCGGACGGCGCAATTCGCCGGAATCCTTGTCCTCGACATAGCTCGGCCGCTTGAGCGCGTCGGCCGAGCGGCGCATGCCGCGGCGCGACGGCGAGGTTTTTCTTTTCGGCACAGCCATGGGAAGCAACTCCTGAAAGATCGCAGATGTCGTTTGAAGCCGGGCTTATAGAGGATGGCTTGGCACAAGGCTAGAGGCAGGTTTCAGGGGCGTCGCAAGCATTTGGCGGCCTCCGGCGAGCGCCCGGAACGGCCCACATAGAGCCCCGCCAGCCGGCGTAATCCCGGCCCCGGCGCCCGCGCATCGCGTCTGGCCGGGCTCGGCAGCACCGCCGCCAGCATGGCGGCCTGGTAACGGTCGAGATCGCGGGCCGGTTTACCAAAGGCGCGGCGGCTGCCGGCCTCTATGCCGAATTCGCCGTTGGGGCCCCATTCGGCGATGTTGAGGTAAATTTCCAGGATGCGCGGCTTCGACAGCACCAGGTCGATC
>JACQDO010000006.1 GCA_016201085.1 Hyphomicrobiales bacterium
CACGCTCGAGGCAGTCCGTGATTTCCTTCAGCACGAGTTCAACCAATGACGCGGATTCGGTCCGTGACAGGCCAACTTTCTGATAAACCGCCTCGCACAGGTCGGCACGCGTTACTGTCTTACCCGACATCGACTGACTGCCCCCGGGCGAAGATATCCCGCTGAATTATCGACGATATTAGCAAGATCAGGATGGGTCAACGGGGCGTTTTAATTTGTGAAGACCGCTGACGGTTCCGGCGCGGCCCCGGCACCCTCTGCCCGGTAGCGGACACTGCCGGCCCGTTTTCACCAGCGCAGCAAGGCCGAGCCCCAGGTGAAGCCGCCGCCCATGGCTTCCAGCAGGATGAGGTTGCCGCGCTTGATACGCCGGTCGGCGACCGCGTCGGCGAGCGCCAGCGGGATCGAAGCGGCCGAGGTGTTGCCGTGCCGGTCGACGGTGATAACCACTTTTTCCGGCGCAATGCCGAGCTTATGGGCCGAACCGTCGATGATGCGCTTGTTGGCCTGGTGCGGCACGAACCAGTCGATATCGGCGGCACTGGTGCCGGTGGCCTTGAAGGCGTCATAGATCACGTCGGTGATCATGGCTACCGCGTGCTTGAACACCTCGCGGCCCTCCATGCGCAGATGGCCGACGGTCTGGGTGGAGGATGGCCCGCCATCCACATAAAGCTTGGCCTTATGGCGGCCGTCGGAGCGCAGGTGGGTGGTCAGGATACCGCGGTCGGCTACCGTCCCGGCCTGCGGCTGCGCCTCCAGCACCAAGGCGCCGGCGCCGTCGCCGAACAAAACGCAGGTGGTGCGGTCGTTCCAATCGAGGATGCGGGAGAAGGTCTCCGCCCCGATCACCAGCGCGCGCTTATGGCTGCCACTGCGCAACAGACTGTCGGCTACCGACAGCGCGTAAACGAAACCCGAACAGACCGCCTGCAGGTCGAAGGCGGCGCCGCCGGTGATGCCGAGCCCGGCCTGGACCGTTACCGCGGTGGCGGGAAAGGTCTGATCCGGGGTCGAAGTACCCAGCACGATGAGATCGATCGTTTCTGCCTCGACATGGGCATTGGCGAGCGCCGCTCGGGCGGCATGCAGCGCCAGATCGGAGGTGAGCTCGCCCGCAGCCGCGACATGGCGTTCGCGGATGCCGGTGCGCTGCACGATCCATTCGTCGGTGGTCTGCACCGAACGCGCCAGTTCGTCATTGCTGAGAATTCGCGCGGGAAGATAGCTGCCGCAGCCGAGGATCACCGAACGCATAATAGTCACGAAGCTGCTCCGCTCGCCTGGCGCGCCGTCGCCGTTGCCGTCGTCATCGCCAGCAGGTCGCGCGCCATCGACTCTCCGATCTTGGCGAGCAATTCGTAGCGAACCATGTCGTAGCCCAAGTCGATGGCCGAGGCGATGCCTTCGGCATCGGCGCCGCCATGGCTTTTGATCACGACGCCGTTGAGGCCGAGGAAGGTACCGCCGTTGGATTTTTGCGGGTCCATCTTGTCGCGTAGCGTGCGGAATGCCTGGCGCGCCAGCAGATAGCCGAGGCTGGCGGCCAAGGTGCGGTTCATGGCACTACGAAGATACTGACCGAACTGGCGCGCGGTTCCTTCGGCGGTCTTGAGTGCGATGTTGCCGGCAAAACCCTCGGTGACGACCACGTCGACTACACCCTTGCCGATATCGTCGCCTTCGACAAAGCCGTGATAATCGAAATGCGGGAATTGACCTTCGCGCAGGATACGGCCGGCCTCGCGCACCACCTCGAGGCCTTTGATCTCCTCGACCCCGATATTGAGCAGGCCGACGGTCGGCCGCTCGATGTCGAACAGCACGCGCGCCATGGCGCTGCCCATGGCGGCTAGATTGACCAGATGCCCCTCGTCGGCGCCGATCGAGGCCCCGACGTCCAGCACGACAGACTCGCCCTTGAGCGTGGGCCAGAGCGCGGCGATCGCCGGCCGCTCGATGCCCTCGATCATCTTGAGATTGAAACGCGCCATCGCCATCAGCGCGCCGGTATTGCCGGCCGAGACCACGACATCGGCGTCATGCTTCTTCACCGCATCGATCGCCAGCCACATCGACGACTTCCAGCGCCCACGGCGCAGTGCCTGGCTGGGCTTGTCGTCCATGCGGATCGACACCTCCGTATGCACGACCTTCGATACGGCCTTGAGCCGCGGCAGGCCCGCGAGCAAAGGCTCCAGCAGCGCCTGGTTGCCGAACAGCAGATATTCGATATCGGGATGACGGGTGAGCGAAATCTCGGCCCCCGGCAGGATGACCGATGCACCGTGGTCGCCGCCCATGGCGTCAAGTGCGATGCGAACCTTATCGGACATGGATCGAATGCATTTCTTGCTTACGCATGATCGTTTCCGAAAACCGGTTACCCTCCCCGGTCAAGCCTAGGACAGGCCTTTTTCGGGATCACACGCCGGGCGGCGTTGACGTGAGCGTCGGCAACACAGTCAGCAGGTTTTGACGCACGGGGCGACCATAACGTCTCGCCCGCCACAGACAAGCCGGTTTTGCACGATGTTTACCTCTCCGCTGCCGGTCACGACTGGCCGCCTCCCAGGCGCTTTTTCAATGCCGCCAGACCGGAAAACGGGTGCGCGCGCCCGTCTTCGCTCGCGGGTGGCACGAATTTAGCATCCGACTTGCGTGGATAAGGGTCGATGCCGAGTATGAGGAACTCGGTGGCAGTGGCGCCCAGATCCACGTTGCCGCCGACCAGCGGTTCCAGGCCCTCTGGTGTTTTCGTTGCCTTGACCCCCGGCGCAAACCACATATCGACCGCCTCTTCGACCTGGCTTTCAATCGGTTCCAGGGTGACCACGCAGTTCTGCCCAACGCGCGCGCTTACCTGGCCAACGATGTGAACGCTCTCCCCTTGGCGGGTGAGGTCGAAAACAGCGGCCAGGTGCGGTAGGTCGCGTATGCCAGCAAGTTCGGCAAGCGCGACAAGGTTCGCGGCCGGCGCCTCGATCTCGACATGCAGGCCGGTGTCGGGGATATCTTCCACGGCCACCGGCACGCTCCAAGGAGCGCTTGCTGGGTTGACGGTTTTGTCCATCTTGGTCTCGATCTTTATCCTGTTACCGCTGGGATAACGGCCGGGTCGGGAAAGCGAACCTTCCCCGCTCGCAGCTCGGCCGGCCGCTGCCCCTTCAAATCACGATCCGTGGCCCGAATATAGGCCGCCAGGCGCCCCGCCACAGCCGGGCTTTCGGGCGATCCCCCATAGATATTACGCGTCACCGCCGCCACCAGCGCCTCGCCCGTATCGGCCGTGCCCAGCGCGACCCGATAGGCCTGCGCCCGGCCATAGAAGGCCTCGCCCATACGCCGCATTTCAACCGGCACCTTGAGGTCGCCAACCCCCATTTCGCGCAAATTATGGTCCATATCCCGGCAAAACCGGTCGAAAAGCCCCTGTCCCATGACGCGTAAGTCGGTCTCCGGCGTCACGCGCTCGATCACCAGCGCCAGGTGCAGCACGATCAGATCGAAACGCCCATTAACCGTATCGGCGACCGCATAGTCGCGATAGAAACAGGGTAATCGCGCCTGCGCCACGATCATGCCATACACGGCGGAAATGGTGTCTGCGTCGCGCGGCGCTCGGCCAAAGCGGGGAAAAATCATCGGACTGGTTCGGGACTAGGCGCTAGCATATGCGAGCGCGGGTTATGTCAGCGCGACCACCGATACAACAAAGAATTCAAGACCGAAAATGAAGGTACCGGGTTTGGGGTCCAACATCGCGTCGCATCGCCGCTATTCCGCCCGCTTCGCGCTGGCGCTGGCGGCCGCGCTGGTGCTTGCCGGCTGCGGCAGCTTCCATGAAACGCTGCAGCGCGGCTATGTGCTGCCGGAAGGTGCGCTCGAACAGATTCCGGTTGGCGCCAGCCAGGAGCAGGTGCTGATCGTGCTCGGTACGCCCTCCACCGTCGCCACCGTGAGCGGCGAGGCGTTCTATTACATCTCGCAGAAGGCCCAGCGCGAGGCCGCCTTCATGCCGCATCAGATCACCGATCAGCGGGTGGTCGCGGTTTATTTCGACAAGGAGCGCCGGGTCGAGCGGCTGGCCAATTACGGACTCAAGGACGGGAAAGTCTTCGACTTCATGACCGAGACGACGAGCACCGGCGGCAAGGACCTCAACTATCTGCGCAACCTGTTCAAGAGCATCGGCGTCGGAATGCATACCGGGCAATGACCGGCACGGCAACCATTCGCAATATGTGAAAAGGGCCCACGAACAGCGTGGGCCCTTTGTTTTTGTATCGCGCTTATGCGATTTTTTCAGTGCGCCAGCACCGCGAGCAACAAGAGCGCCACGATGTTGGTGATCTTGATCATCGGGTTGATCGCCGGGCCGGCCGTGTCCTTGTAGGGGTCGCCGACGGTGTCGCCGGTCACCGCGGCCTTGTGGGCGTCCGAGCCCTTGCCGCCGTAGTGGCCGTCCTCGATGTACTTCTTGGCATTGTCCCAGGCGCCGCCGCCCGAGGTCATCGAGATCGCGACGAACAATCCCGTCACGATGACACCCAGCAGCATGGCGCCGACCGCCGAGAAGCCGGCCGACTTGCCGACCGCCCCGCCGCCCGCGACGAAGAAGATCGCGAAGTAGCAGACGATCGGCGACAACACCGGCAGCAGCGACGGCACGATCATTTCCTTGATCGCGGCCTTGGTGAGCATGTCGACCGCGCGGCCGTAGTCGGGCTTGCTTTTGCCTTTCATGATGCCGGGATCGGCGCGGAACTGCCGACGAACTTCCTCGACGATCGCGCCGGCGGCCCGGCCGACCGCGGTCATGCCCATCGACCCGAACAGGTAAGGCAGCATGCCGCCGAACAGCAGGCCGACCACGACGTAGGGGTTGGTCAGCGCGAAGTCGAGCTTGACGCCGGTGAAGTAAGGATGCGCCGTCGTGTCCTTGGCGAAGAACAGCAGGTCCTGATTATAGGCGGCGAACAGCACCAGCGCGCCGAGGCCGGCCGAACCGATGGCGTAGCCCTTGGTGATCGCCTTGGTGGTGTTGCCGACCGCGTCGAGCGCGTCGGTGAACTTGCGCACGTTCTTCGGTAGACCGGCCATTTCGGCAATGCCGCCGGCATTGTCGGTGACCGGACCGAAAGCGTCGAGCGCCACCACCATGCCGGCGAGCGCCAGCATCGCGGTGACCGCGATGGCGATGCCGAACAGGCCCGCCTGTCCGTAGGACACCAGGATGCCGGCGATGATCACGATGGCCGGCAGCGCGGTGGATTCGAGCGAGATCGCCAGGCCCTGGATGACGTTGGTGCCGTGGCCGGTGACCGAGGCAGATGCGATCGACTGCACCGGACGGAAATTGGTGCCGGTGTAGTATTCGGTGATCCAGATGATCAGGCCGGTCACCACCAGGCCGACGATGGCGCAGATGAAGAGTGACTGGCCGGTATAGGCCACGCCGGGGATCGCGCCGAAGCCGACCAGCCGGTAGGTGATATACCAGATGGCGAACAGCGAGAGCACCGCCGAGGCGATGAAGCCCTTGTACAGCGCGCCCATGATCGACTGGCTGGCGCCGAGCCGCACGAAGAACGTGCCGGCGATCGAGGTGATGATGCAGACGCCGCCGATGCCGAGCGGATAGATCATCATGTTGAGCAGCGACGGCGTGCCGGCGAAGAAGATCGAGGCCAGCACCATGGTGGCGACGATGGTCACCGCATAGGTCTCGAACAGGTCGGCCGCCATGCCGGCGCAGTCGCCGACATTGTCGCCGACGTTGTCGGCGATGGTGGCCGGATTGCGCGGATCGTCTTCCGGAATGCCGGCTTCCACCTTGCCGACCAGATCGCCGCCGACGTCGGCGCCTTTGGTGAAGATGCCGCCGCCGAGACGGGCGAAGATCGAAATCAGCGAGGCGCCGAAGCCGAGCGCGACCAGCGCGTCGATCACGGTGCGGTCGTTCGGCGCCATGTGCAGGGAGCCGGTGAGGAAGCCGAAATAGAGCGTGACGCCCAAGAGCGCCAGGCCCGCCACCAGCATGCCGGTGATGGCGCCGGACTTGAAGGCGAGCTCGAGCCCGCCGGCCAGCGTCTTGGTGGCGGCTTGCGCTACGCGCACGTTGGCGCGCACCGACACGTTCATGCCGATGAAGCCGGTGGCGCCCGACAGCACCGCGCCGACCAGGAAGCCGACGGCGACCAGCCAGCCGAGGGTAAAGCCGAGGATGACGAAGATCACCACGCCGACAATGCCGATGGCGGTGTATTGGCGCTTGAGATAGGCCTGCGCGCCTTCGCGCACGGCGTCCGAAATCTCCTGCATCTTCTTGCTGCCGGCGTCGGCACTCAACACCGAACGGGTGGCCCAGATGCCATAGAGGATCGCGAGCACGCCACAGCCGACGATCATCCACAATGTATTCATGGTGGCTTTATCCTCGATTTGGATTGGCTGGCGGGAGAAACGCTCCCGCCGGTGCCAGGAGCGTCGAGGATGGCCGCTTTATGAGGGCGCTTCACCCCGACCGGAAAGCGCGTGGATATAGCCAAAAAGGGTACCCCAAAGCAACTCGGGGTTTTTTCTTATCCCTTCCCGTCTTTGGGGAGGGATAAGAAGCAGACATGCGTCATCGCCCGGATTGTTGGCGGCCGGGTACGCCGTCGTCTCATTCAACGCCCCCTGAGGGGAGCGGAGCGCCGAGAAACGCAGGGGTTTGCGAAACCCCTTGAGCGGCTCGGCGAGAACCGCCCGACACGCTTGCGAGGCGTGCCCTTCCCCCTTGCGATCGGGGGAAGGCGCCTCTCGGCGCTCCACTGGCGGCGATTTCTGTTCCCGGGTCCGCGCTTCTTGAACCCGGCATTTGCGCCGGGCCAATGCAGCGAGCTCCTCGCAGAGCGGCCATAGTACCGCCCGGTCGGGTCCCGGGGCCTCCCGATCCTGCGGTTACGAGCCGCAGCAGCAGGCGCCGCATCCCGCTCCGCCTTCAAGACGTCCCTAGAAGACGCCCCTCGATGAGCAGGACATAGGCATGGAATCATATTGTGGGAATTAAGTCAATAGCAATTTGGATTATTTTCCGCGGCGGCCAGCCCCTTACCCGGCGCGCGCCACTCCCTCTC
>JACQDO010000459.1 GCA_016201085.1 Hyphomicrobiales bacterium
CCCGCGCAATTGCTCGTCGATATGGCGGGTGAGGATGGGCGATTCACCGATCAGAATGCCGGCAACAAAAGCGCCGAGCACGGTGTGCACGCCGATCAGATGCGTGATCATCGCCATGCCGCCCATGATGATGAGGATCGCGGTGATCACCGCGAATTCGCTGACCAGGGTGTCGTTGACCCAGCGGATGACATAAAACACCGCGCGCCGGCCGACGGTCAGGCTCGCAACCATGAACAGGAACGTGCCGATCACGCTTTGCGCCAGCGACCAAGCATCGATCGAGCCGTGCAGAGCCAGGCTGAAGATGATCGACACGATGATCCAGCCGACGCTGTCGTCGATGATGGCGGAGGCGAGGATGACCTGGCCGACCACGCGGCGCATGAAATTCATTTCGCGCACCACCATCGCCACGATCTTGACCGAGGCGATCGACAGCGCGGTGCCGAGAAACAGCGAGGTGATCAGCCGCTTGCCCGGGTCCGGCAACAGCGAGTCGGGCAGCAGCTCGCCGAGCGCGACACCGCAGGCGAAGGGGATGACGATGCCCATGAGCGAGGCGTACACCGAGGCCCGCCCCGTCTGCCGCACCAGCTTGAGATCGGTCTCCATGCCGGTGAGCAGCAGCAACAGCAGAATACCGAACTGCGCGATGGCGTCGATCATCGCTTTCTGTTCGGCGGTCTTGGGAAACAGCGCGTGTTGCAGATCGGGCAGCAAGGCGCCGAACAGCGAAGGCCCGAGCAGCAGACCGGCGATCAGCTGTCCCATGATCGCCGGCTGCCCGAGGCGCAGCATGGCTTCGCCGAGCAGACGGCCGACCAGCATCAGCGCGAGGATTTGCCCGATGAAAATGACGTCGGAAGGGCCTTTCGCGGCACCTTCGGCGGCGAGCGCCGGCGCCGCCGCCAGAACAACGGCCGCGAGCGCCGCGCTAAGCCACGACAAGCGGATGCAAGTCGTCCGCATCTCGGCGCCCCCGTTGACGGAAAACGCCCGGCCTAGCCGGGCCGAGCTTGCATCAACCCAACGGCACCTGAGAAGTTCCCTTTGATCTAGTTTTGTTCTCTCGATTGCAGGAACTGCGCGAAGGCTTTCAGCGTCGCCTCCGAGGCATGATGTTCGATGCCTTCCGCGTCGGCCTCGGCCGCTTCGGCGGGGATGCCCAGGGCGAGCAGCATGTCCACCACCAGCCGGTGGCGCGTGCGCACGCGCGCCGCGAGCTTTTGTCCCTCCTGGGTGAGGAACACGCCGCGATAGGGACGGCCGGGGGCGAGCCCCTCGCGTTTGAGCCGCGCGATGGTCTTGATGGCGGTGGCGTGCGAGACGCCGAGGCGGCGCGCCACGTCGGTCGGCCGCGCCTCGCCGCCGGTGGTCAACAGGTCGGCGATCAGCTCGACATAGTCCTCCAGCAAGGCGCTCGATTGCGCCGAGCGGGTCTTGCTGAAGCGGCGCGCTTGCGTGAGTTCGGCGGGAAGCCGCACCGCCGCCGCGCCCGTTTTTCGCTTGACCGCCCGCGCCATGGCGCCTCCGCCACCTTCACCGATCGAAGAAAATGAGTGTGCGCCAGGAAAATCCGAAATTCAATATCAAAATGTTGCCATGGCTACATTATGTACATTGACTTTGGTAGCGCGTCTCCTATTCTGAAGTGTAGCCATGGCTACATTTCAGCGGTGCGGCTGATCAGGCGGAGCGCGCGAATGGCCGACATGGATGCGACGCAACCGACGCGGGCCGGTTTGGCGGTTCCCGGCTGGCGGCGCGAGCGCGGCCGTCCGGCGCTGGCCGAGGTGTTCGGTTCCATCGCCACGCGGCCGACCGGCTCGGTCGGCAAGAAGCTGCTGGCTTTCCTCGGCCCCGGCTATCTGGTCGCCGTCGGCTACATGGATCCCGGCAATTGGGCGACCTCGCTCGCCGGCGGTTCCAGGTTCGGCTACGCGCTGCTTACGGTCGCGCTGCTCTCCAACCTGATGGCGATCCTGCTGCAGGCGCTGTGCGCGCGTCTCGGCATCGGCGCCGGGCGCGATCTGGCGCAAGCCTGCCGCGACGCCTTCCCGCCCGCGCTGTCGTGGCCGCTCTGGGTGCTGACCGAAATCGCCATCTGCGCCACCGATCTCGCCGAGGTCATCGGCACCGCCATCGGCCTCAATCTGCTGTTCGGCATTCCGCTCGAGATCGGCGTGCTGATCACCGCGCTCGACGTGTTCCTGATCCTGTGGATGCAGAACATGGGCTTCCGCTGGGTCGAAGCCTTTATCGTCACGCTGATGGGCGTGATCGCGGCCTGCTTCGTGGTGCAGATCGCCATGGCCGATCCCGACTGGGGCGCCGTGATCCGCGGCTTCGCGCCGACCACCGAGATCGTGCGCAATCCCGACATGCTTTATCTTGCCATCGGCATCATCGGCGCGACCGTCATGCCGCATAATCTCTATCTGCATTCCGGCATCGTGCAGACGCGCCGCTTCGGCGACACGGAAGCCGACAAGCGCGAGGCGATCAAGCTGGCGACGCTCGATTCCACCATCGCGCTGATGTTTGCGCTCACCATCAATGCCGCGATCCTGATCCTGGCCGCCGCCACCTTCAACAAGGCGGGCAAAGTCGACGTCGCCGAACTCGATCAGGCGCATGCCTTCCTAGCGCCCTTGCTCGGCTCGGCCATCGCGCCGACGCTGTTCGGCATCGCGCTGCTCAGTTGCGGGCTGAATTCGACGGTGACTGCGACGCTGTCGGGTCAGATCGTGATGGAAGGCTTCATCGACATCCGCTTGCCGGCCTGGGCGCGGCGGCTGGTGACGCGCTCGATCGCCATCATCCCGGCCGCGATCGTCACGATCTGGTACGGCGGTGCCGGCACGGCGAAGCTCTTGATCCTCAGCCAAGTGGTGTTGGGTGTTGCCTTGCCGTTTTCCATCGTGCCGCTGGTAATGTTCACCGCCGACCGGCGCAAGATGGGGGCGCTCACGGC
Organism: Hyphomicrobiales bacterium; assembly: GCA_016201085.1. GTDB lineage: Bacteria > Pseudomonadota > Alphaproteobacteria > Rhizobiales > Xanthobacteraceae > Pseudolabrys. The sequence goes on from JACQDO010000459.1 coordinate 2,978, forward strand.
GCCGATCTGGGTCACCGTGCTGGCGGCGCTCACGGCGGCGCTGCTGATCGTGCTCAATTTCAAGTTGATCTACGACGCAGTGACCGGCTGAGCGTTTTCCGGCGAAGTGGGAACCGGTTCGCCGTAGAAAATGCGATCAAATATAGAGACTACCGTTCCACCCGGCTCCAGCCCGAGTTGAGCAGGCGCTCCTGCGGCAGGAAGCGGCCCTTGTAGTCCATCTTGCGCGAGCCCGGCACCCAGTAACCGAGATAAACGTATTGCAGGTTCATGCGTTTGGCGCGCTCGATATGATCGAGGATCATCAGCGTGCCGAGCGAGCGTTCGCCTTCGTCCGGATCGAAGAACGAATAGACCATCGACAGCCCGTCGCTCAGCACGTCGGTGAGCGCCACCGCCAGCAATTGGCCAAGGCCGCGGCCGTTGCCGGGCGCAATCCCGCGCCGGCGATATTCCACCAGGCGGGTGTCGACATGGCTGTCCTCGATCATCATGGCGTAGTCGAGCACGGTCATGTCGGCCATGCCGCCGTCGCGATGGCGGGCGTCGAGATAGCCGCGGAACACCGAATACTGTTCGGAGGAGGGCGTCGAGGCGCGCATCTCGCCGACCACGTCGGCGTTGCGCTCGGCGATGCGGCGCATGTTGCGCGACGGCTTGAAATCGGCCGCCACCACGCGCACCGACACGCAGGCGCGGCAGGTCTCGCAAGCCGGCCGGTAGGCGATAGACTGGCTGCGGCGGAAGCCGCCATGGGTGAGCAGGTCGTTGAGTTCGCCGGCGCGCTCGCCGACCAGGTGGGTAAAGACCTTGCGCTCCTCCTGGCCCGCCAGATAGGGGCAGGGCGAGGGCGCAGTCAGGTAGAATTGCGGCGTATCGCGGGAATGCTGGGTCACGACGATCCGCTCATGCAAGAATCTATGTGCCAAGACTCTCGCAAAGTACCGCCCGCCGCAAGAGGCTTTAGCGGGCTCCTGCTGGTGTCATTAATGAGCGTAATGACGCCGCCCGCACCGCGTTATTGATCGTCACGGTGCCGAGGATGATGTCGTGCAGCAGCCGCTGGCGCCGGTTGAAGAAGCAGACCAGCAGGATAAACGGCGTGAAAAACGACACCGTGAACCAGAAGGCGATGGCGTGCACGGCGCCGAGCACGAAATAGGCCGGCGCCCCGTACCAGGTGCGTATTTCGAGGTCCATCACTCGCATGCCGAGGGTGGCCGAGCGCTCGTCGCCCAGCGTGATCCCGAAATAGACGATGGCCCAGATCACCGAGGCCGGCGGCAACAGCCAATAGAGCGTCCAGCCAAGTCCTAACGTAACGATCCCGAAGGCGAAGATGAGCATGGCGGCCACCACCACCGGCACCGCGATGGCGAAGAAATCGATCGCGAACGCAACCACCCGGCGCGCCAGCACGCCCTCGAACAGCTCAGGATTGCTGTCCGGGTCGTAGGCGTGTGGTTTGATGTCGATCGACATGGCTTGGCCTATCACGACTCTGCCGGCGCCCAGCATAGCGCCGGGCGCGGTACTCCGCGAGATGGCGAGGGAATAAGGTTTGCGCAAGAGGCCTGACTAGCCCATCGCCCGCCCTTGCGGCATTGTGCGGCGAATCGCCCGGAGACCGAACGTTGACCGTCAGCATCGCCGACATCGAAGCCGCCCGCCGCGTCATCAAAGGCGCGGTGCTGCGCACCCCCATGCTGCCGGCGCCAAAGCTGTCGGCGCTCACCGGCGCCGAGATTTTCGTCAAATACGAAAATCTCCAGGTCACCAATTCGTTCAAGGACCGCGGCGCGCTCAACAAGCTCGCGTCCCTCGGCGAGGCGGAGCGTAAGCGCGGCGTCATCGCCATGTCGGCCGGCAATCATGCGCAGGCGGTGGCCTATCACGCGGCGCGGCTCGGCATTCCCGCCACCATCGTGATGCCGGTGACCACGCCGTTCGTGAAAGTGGCGGCGACGCGCTCGCATGGCGCCGAGGTGGTGCTCGAAGGCGAGACCATCACCGAAGCGCAGGCGCGTTGCGAACGAATTATGGCCGAGCGCGGGCTGACGCTGGTGCATCCTTACGACGATGCCCGCATCATCGCCGGGCAGGGCACCATCGCCATCGAGATGCTGGAGGAAGTGCCCGACCTCGAAGCATTGGTGATCCCGATCGGCGGCGGCGGGCTGATCGCCGGCAACGCCATCGCCGCGCGGGCGCGCAGCCCGAAGATCGAAATATTCGGCGCCGAAGCCGCGCTCTATCCGTCGGCGTGGAACGCCATCAAGGGCGCAACCTTGCCGTTCGGCGGGCCGACGCTGGCCGAAGGCATCGCGGTGAAGAATGTCGGCAGACTGACGCTGCCGGTGATCCGCGAACTGGTATCCGAAATCGTGCTGGTCAACGAGGCGCAGCTCGAGCGCGCGGTCAACGCCTATCTCACGCTGCAGAAGACCATGGCGGAAGGCGCCGGCGCCGCCGGCCTGGCCGCGCTGCTGGCCAAGCCCGACCGTTTCCGCGGCAAGCGCGTCGGGCTGATCCTGTGCGGCGGCAATATCGATCCGCGCATTCTCGCTTCCATCATGGTGCGCGAGCTCGAGCGCGAGACGCGTATCGTCTCGTTCCGCCTCACCATTCCGGACCGGCCCGGCGTGCTCGGACAGATCGCGACGCGGCTGGGCGAGCTCGGCGCCAATATTCTGGAAGTCGATCACCGAAGGCTGTTCCTCGACGTGCCCGCCAATGGCGCCAAGCTCGACGTCACCATCGAGACGCGCGACGCGGCGCACGCCGAGGACATCAGGGCGGCACTTGCCCGCGACGGCCTGCATCCGATGCGCCTGGAAGCCGGCGCGGCGATGGAGTGAGCGCCGGAGAACGGACGTTTCGTCGTCGCCGCCCACGCAGCGGTTTCCTGACACGCCACTGCGTTGCGAGGGAATACAAGTCTCTGGCGTGCAATATCCTTTCACGAATTGCGTTTTCCGCATTGCAATTCAATTCCGTCCGGCATGCTCGGCGATGGTTATTTTCTGCGACGAATTGTCCTATTCGTGGAATCCAACGGTGGTCCTCATACGATATTGAGCCGAGTGCGTACGCCAATCATGCCGGATGGGACCTATTATTTTTGCTTTGACAGCGTACGTGCCGC
>JACQDO010000018.1 GCA_016201085.1 Hyphomicrobiales bacterium
CGCGGAAGATGTTCCACATCTTGCGTTCGGTGACGGTCGGGTTGGTGGAGGCGGGCGTGATCTGAAGAATGCCGTTCTCCTGGTAGACCTCGGAGGACGGGATGGTGACGCCGGAATTGTAGTGTCCGATGACGAACTTGACGCCCTCGGCGGCGAACTTGTTGGCGACCGAGACGCCCTGCTTGGGATCGGAGACGTCGTCGCCGTAGGAGACCTGGATTTTCTGGCCGAGGATGCCGCCGGTCTTGTTGATGTCTTCGGCCGCCTGATCGACGCCGTTCTTCATCTGCGCGCCGGTGGCGGCGCTGGGGCCGGTGATCGGGCCGCCGACCGCGAGCTTGACCTGCGCCGCCGCGGTTCCCGCCGTCGCGATCGCGAAGCCCAGCGCAAGGCCGAGCGTGGTGATCCTCTGCATTCTTTTTCCCCTCTGGTTTAGCCGTTCGGCTTAATTGAGGGCGGAATGTTACGTCAGGGCGACTTGCGGCGCCAGCGCATGAAACCGGCCGGCTCGTTCAACCAGCGATATTGCTTAATCATCTGGCCGGCGCGGGCGGCCCGAAAGCCCAGGAATCCGAAGGCCATGCAGACCGCGCTGTCGATGAGATAATAATGTGCCGACAGCAGGGTGCCTTCGAACAGGCTGAAATGTATGAACCGCACGGCGGCGCCCAAAATGAAGCTGTAGACCAGCACCTGCCACCAGGGCCGCCAGGTGGCGGCAATGGCGCGGCCGGCGAGAGCCGCCGCCCCGCCGCCGAGGACGATGCTGACCAGCAGGAAGACGCCGAACGAGCCCTCCTCGTAAAGGAACTCGGGGATGGAAAAGGCGGTCATGCGCGGCCCCCTTCCAGGTAGGCCGACTTGATCTCCGGCCGTTCCAGTAATTCGCGTCCGGTACCCGACAGAGTGATCAGCCCGTTGACCATGACATAACCGCGATGCGCGAGCTTGAGCGCGTGATAGGCATTCTGCTCGACCAGGAACACGGTGAGGCCGTCCTGTTTGTTGAGCGTTTTGATGGCGTCGAAGATCTGACGCACGATCATGGGCGCCAAGCCGAGCGAGGGTTCGTCGAGCAGCAGCAGCCGCGGCCGCGCCATCAGCGCGCGCGCGATCGCCAGCATTTGCTGCTCGCCGCCCGACAGCGTGCCGCCGCGCTGGTCGATGCGCTGCTTGAGGCGCGGGAACAGCGCCAGCACACCCTCGAGATCGCGCGCGAATTTGGACGCGTCGGCGGTGGTGGCGCCCATCTGCAGATTTTCCAGCACCGTCATGCGCGAGAAGATGCGGCGGCCCTCCGGCGCCTGCGCCAGCTTGAGCCGCGCGATCTCGTGCGTCGGCAGCTGGGTGATATCCTGGCCGTCGAAGACGATGCTGCCCTCGCGCGCGCGCGGATTACCGCACACCGTCATCATCAGTGTGGATTTGCCGGCGCCATTGGCGCCGATCAGCGTGACGATCTCGCCCTCGCTGACGTCGAGATCGACGCCCTTGAGCGCCATCACGCGGCCGTAGAAGGCCTTCACGCCGCGCACGGAGAGGAGGGGTTGGCTCATGGCGCCGCCTCTCTATTCTCGTCATTCCGGGACGCGCCGAAGGCGCGGACCCGGAATCCATAACCCCGGTCTGGGAGTATGGATTCCGGGTTCGCCGCTTCGCGGCGCCCCGGAATGACAAAAAAATTCATAGCCCCACCTCCGCTTCCACCTTGGCGACGTCTTCGTCGGCGACGCCGAGATAGGCGGCGATCACCTTGGGATCGTCGCGGATGGCCGCCGGCGTGCCGTCGGCGATCTTGACGCCGTAGTCGAGCACGACCACGTGGTCGGAAATCTCCATCACCACCGACATGTCATGCTCGATCAGCAGGATGGAAATGCCGGTCTCGTCGCGCATGGCGAGCAGCAGTTCGTTGAGCTCGGCGCTTTCGCGCGGATTGAGGCCGGCCGCCGGCTCGTCGAGGCAGAGCAGCACCGGATCGGTGCACATGGCGCGCGCAATCTCCAGCCGGCGCTGCGCGCCGTAAGGCAGATCGCCGGCCGGATCGTCGGCGCGGCCCAGAAGCCCGACGCGCTCCAGCCAGTCGCGCGCGGTCTCGATCGCGGCGCGTTCGGCGGCGGCATAAGAGGGAAAGCCGAGCACGCCCAGCAGCGTATAGCCCGAGGCCAGCATCAGTCGGTTATGCTGGGCGACCAGCAGATTCTCCAGCACCGTCATGCCGGGAAACAGGCGGATGTTCTGGAAGGTGCGGGCGACGCGTGCCTGCTGCGTCACCAGAAAATCCGGCATGCGCTCGAGCTGAAACAGCATGCCGTTGCCGGCGGCGCGGCTGCGTCCGCCGCTATCGGTGAGCGCTTCCAGCTCGCTCCACACCGAAGCGTCGCCGTGGCGCAGGCCGAGGCGGCCTTCGCTCGGCTTGTAGAAGCCGGTGATGCAGTTGAACACCGTGGTCTTGCCGGCGCCGTTGGGTCCGATCAGCGCGGTGATGTTGCCGGCCCGCGCCGTAAACGACAGATCGTCGACCGCGACCAGCCCGCCGAAGCGCATGGTCAGATGCTCGACCTTGAGCAGGATGTCGCCGGTATCAGCCATCAGCCGTGGCCCTCTTTGACCAGGTCGACGGAGATGCTCTTGCGCTCTTTCAGGAACACCGAGGGCGTGCGCGTGGCGATCAGCCCGCGCGGCCGCCAAATCATAATCAGCACCATGGCGAAGCCGAACAGCAGCATGCGGTACTGGGTCGGATCGAAAGTGGGGCCGAAAATCTGCTTGAGGAAATCGAGCTCGCGCATGATCTCGGTGCCGCCGATCATGACAATGGCGGCAATGGCGACGCCGATCTGGCTGCCCATGCCGCCGAGCACGACGATCGAAAGAATGGTGGCCGATTCCAGGAAGGTGAAGCTTTCCGGCGAGATGAAGCCTTGTCGCGCGGCGAAGAACGAGCCGGCGAAGCCCGCGAACATCGCGCCCATGGCGAAGGCGGTGAGCTTGGTGTTGGTGGTGTTGATGCCGAGCGAGCGGCAGGCGATTTCGTCCTCGCGCAGCGCCTCCCAGGCGCGGCCGACCGGCAGCCGCCGCAGCCGTACGGTGACGAAGGCGGTGAGCAGCGCCAGCGCCAGGATCAGGTAATAGAGGAAAATCACGCGATAGAGCGGCGAGAATTCCAGCCCGAACACGGCGGCAAAGCCGTCGTCGTTGGCGTTGAACGGTATGCCGAAAAAGGTCGGGCGCGGGATGCCGCTGATGCCGGCATAGCCGCTGGTGAGGTCCACCCAATTGATGATGACAATTCGGATGATCTCACCGAAGGCGAGCGTGACAATGGCGAGATAATCGCCGCGCAGCCGCAGCACCGGAAAGCCGAGCAGTATGCCCCAGAACGAAGCGAGCGTGCCGGCCATCGGCAGCAGGATCCAGAACGAGAAGCCGAAGCTCTTGGCCAGCAGCGCGTACGAATAGGCGCCGACCGCGTAGAAGGCGACATAGCCGAGGTCGAGCAGGCCGGCGAGGCCGACCACGATGTTCAGTCCCCAGCCGAGCATCACATAGATCAGAATCTGGATGCCGAAATTGTCGATCCATTTCACCGAGCCGCCAAAACCGTTGAGGGCGATCACGATCGGCGGATAGGCGATGACGAAGCCGATGGCGAACGGCACGAACCACTTGGCCACGAGCCCGCGCCAGGCCGGCGGTGTCGCAGCGACCGGCCGCAGCGTGCGTTGTCTGAACCACGGCTCGAAGCCGAGCGAAAAAGCGAGGCGGCCGGCGCCGACGATGGCCGTGATCGCGAACAGCAGCAGCCAGCGCGTTTCCAGGATCAGGTCGTTGCGGATGTCGGTGACGGTCTGCAAGCCGATCAGCGGCAGGAACAGCCCGAAGGCGATGAGCGCGGTAACGCCGGCCTCGCGTAGCGCGCGCGGCAGATCGAGGCGCTGGCCCTCCACCGCCATCTCACACCTTCTCGACGTCCGGCCGGCCGAACAGGCCCTGCGGCAGGAAGATCAAGGTGATGGCGAGCACGGAGAAGGCGGCGACGTCCTTGTAATCGATGGAAAAATAAGCCGACCACATGGTCTCGATCAGCCCGATCAGCAGGCCGCCGATCACCGCGCCCGGCAGCGAGCCGATGCCGCCCAGGACCGCGGCGGTGAACGCCTTCACGCCCGGCACGAAGCCGTCGGAGAAGCTGACCACGCCGTAATACATCAGGTACATGGTGCCGGCGACGGCGGCCAGCGCTGCCGCGATCACGAAGGTCATCGAGATGGTGCGGTCGACGTCGACGCCGACCAGCGCCGCCATTTTCTGGTCCTGCTCGCAGGCGCGCTGGGCGCGGCCGAGCCGGGTCTTGGCGACCAGGTACCAGAAGCAGGCGAGCAGCACGGCGGTGACGCCCCAGATGATGAGCTGCTTGAAGGACAGCGTCACGGCGTAATCGTTCTGCGTGAAGATGACGAATTCGCCCTGCACCATCGGCGGGGTCGACTTGTTGCGCGGGCCCTGCGCCACCTGCACGAAATTCGACAGGAAGATCGACATGCCGATGGCCGAGATCAGCGGCGCCAGACGGAACGAGCCGCGCAAGGGGCGGTAGGCGAGGCGCTCGATCACCCAGTTGACCAGCGAGGTGAACAGCATGGCCACGATCAGCACGATGAACAGCGCCAGCGCGATCGAGGAGATGCCCAGCCAAGTGGTGAGGATCAGGAAGGCGATCAGCGCGATGAAGGCCGACACCATGAACACGTCGCCATGGGCGAAGTTCACCATGCCGATGATGCCGAACACCATGGTGTAGCCGATGGCGATCAGGCCGTAGATCGAGCCGAGGGTGATGCCGTTGATGAGCTGCTGGAGGAAAACTTCCATGCGTGCGCTCGGGGCCTTCAACGCGGCCGCCCGGCTGACGGCCCTTTGTTGCGATTCTTAAGGCTTAACAGGGCGGCGCGGGAGCGGCAACGCTGGCGGGCCGGAGCGTGTTATTAAGTCTCCCGGTCGCAAGCCAAGGAAAGCCAAAGGCAAGGCAAGGATCCATGTCCCCCAGCCTGGAAATAGCCGTCCGCGTCGCCGCCGCCACCGTGGTGTTCGGTGGCATGGCGCTGTGGGAATGGCTGGCGCCGCGGCGGGCGCTGCTGGTTGGCCGCGCGCCGCGCTGGCCGGGCAATCTCGGCATCCTCGCAATCGATATCCTGGCGGTGCGGCTGCTGGTGCCGACCACCGCGGTCGGCGTGGCGCTGATCGCGGCGGAGCAGGGCTGGGGCCTGTTCACCCTGGCCGGCCTACCGTTGTGGGTGAGCATCGCGCTCGGCGTGATCGCGCTCGATCTCGTCATCTACACTCAGCACGTGGTGTTTCATCATGTGCCGGCTCTATGGCGGCTGCACCGCATGCATCACGCCGATCTCGACATCGACGTGACCACCGGCCTGCGCTTTCATCCGCTGGAGATTTTACTGTCGCTGGCGATCAAGATGGCGGCGGTGGTGGCGCTCGGCGCGCCCGCTATGGCGGTGCTGATCTTCGAGGTGCTGCTCAATGCCACCTCGATGTTCAATCACAGCAACGTCGCGCTGCCGCCGCAGCTCGAGCCGATCGTGCGCTGGATCGTGGTTACGCCGCAGATGCATCAGGTGCATCATTCGGTCGTGCGCGCGGAGACCGACAGCAATTTCGGTTTCAATCTGCCGTGGTGGGATCGGCTGTTCGGCACCTATCGCGCGGAACCGGAGGCGGGCGAACGCGGCATAACCATCGGCCTGCCGATATTCCGCGAGGTCGCGGAGTCGCGGATCGTCAATCTGCTGACACAGCCGTTCCGTAATAACATTTGATTGCGCATGATCTTTTCCGAAAACCGGTTCCCACTTTTCGGGATCATGCGACCTAGTGCAACCCGCCGAACAGCCAGATCAGCACCAGGATCGGCAGCGGTATCCCGAGTAGCCAGAGCAGTAAATAGCGTCCCATGACGGTTCATCCCTTGATTGGTGTTGCTCATGGAAGGAAATCGCTTATCGGTGTCCGAAGTTCCAAAAGTTTCCTTGAGCTCAGCAATCGAGCGTTTGTCAGGAACCGATGCCTGTGTCGGACGTTATTACCGTCTGGGGGCAAGGAGAAACTTTGCACCAACGTTGGAAGGATAGCGAATGAACCAAAACCAGAATCCCAATCAGCGGCCCGGTCAGCAGCAGCAAGGCGGTCAACAGGGCGGCCAGCAGCAGGGCGGCGGCCAGCAGAAGCCTGGTCAGCAGCAGCAGGGCGGCGGCCAGAAGCCCGGCCAACAGCAGCAGGATCGCCCCGGCCAGGGCGGCCAGCAGCACGGCCAAGACCGTCACTAAAGCCGATGAACGGAAGCCCCGCCAACCGGCGGGGCTTTTCGTTGTGTGCCGAGCATGAACGACAGCTTGGAGGTGGAAGTCCTCTATCCAGTCTGATGGTGGCGAAGGATTAGCGAAGCGCAAGGGCGTCATCGCGAGGTGGGGTCTGAAGGAAGCGTGGAGCAAAGCCGCGGCCCGATGGACAAGAACCGGATCACGAGGCCTACCCGGCCGGACGAGCGAGCAACGGATCGCGAAGTCCACGGCCATCAAGGACCGGGGTGGTAAATCCGGCGGGCGTGCGGCGAAGGCGGTCGATCTTACCTCGGGAGACCTGCGACGTGTCTCCGGCTTGGAGACTGAGCGATCCGTAAGGATCGAAGATCGCGGCGCAGGAGTCAGCAAAGGGCATATTAAGCGGAGCGCGCTTCGTCGAAGGCCCGAACGTTGGCAGGACACTCGAACGTGGAGACCTCGGATCGGCCATGCGGCCGAAAATCCAGTTGTCTGGCCTTTGGGGTGACGGGAAAGGGTGAAGCCCGGACGGCGTTGCTCGAAGGGACCGAAGCCGGTGCGGCGGGCTCCATTATTAAAGCCTCCGGCGTTGGCGCGAAAGATCGCCAACGCTTAATCCAGCGAACCGCCGTATACGGACCCGTACGTACGGTGGTGTGGGAGGGGAGGAGCCGCGAGGCTCCCCCTATCCCGATTGTCGCCGTGCCATTGGCCTTCAGTCGCGCGCTCGCCTATGCTTGATGCGCCATGGCGACTTCACCGCTGCCGCTGTTTCACCTTTACGGCGATCCGCCGGACGACTCGGCGTTTGACTTCATCCATATCGAAACCATCGCCTCGCGCTCCTCGGTGCACGACTGGAATATCCGCGCTCACCGCCACCGCAATTTGTTCCAGATTTTGCTGATCGAGAAGGGTGGCGGCGAGATGAACTTCGAGACGGCGACCGTGGCGTTTGCGGCGCCGACGGCGATCCTGGTGCCGGCCACCATCGCGCATGGCTTC
>JACQDO010000460.1 GCA_016201085.1 Hyphomicrobiales bacterium
CATCCCAACGCCGCGCATTTCGCGCAGGAGACCCGCGTGGTGGCGCAGGCCATGGGTCACAAGCCGGGCGCCAAATATAAATATTCGGCGCCGCCGGTGTTCCTGTTCGAGCCGCATCAGCCGGAGATGTGCAACTACAAGCCCAACCTCATTCTGAAAATCGACGAGGTGTGGGAGCAGAAATACCAGGCGTTTCAAATTCTCGCCGCGCAGAAGCACCTGTGGGCTTATTACGAGCGCGTCGCGCTCAACCGCGGCATCCAGGGCAGTCGCAACACCGGCGTGCCGATGACCTATGGCGAGGCCTATCAGCGGCTGTTCCCGACCGTGGAGACGGAGCTGAAGTAGTTCGTGTCCCGGACGCGGTGCAGCGCGTTAGCGGTGCACCGCAGATCCGGGACCGTTACAAGTTCGGAATTCGCTAAGGTCCCGGATTAGCAGCGCATCACTTCGTGCTGCGCCGCATCCGGGACAAGAGAACGGAGATATGAAATGAAACCCGTCGTCGTCCGTACCATCAAACGCGCCGACAGCAATGCCATCGGCACGCTCGGCGCCGTCGGCGTCTCCACCGCGCACGAGGCGCTCGGGCGTTCTGGGCTGATGAAGCCCTATCTGCGGCCGGTCTGGGCGGGCGCGCAGATCGCCGGCCCTGCCGTCACCGTGCTGGCGCAGCCGGGCGACAACTGGATGATCCATGTCGCGGTCGAGCAATGCCAGAAAGGCGACGTGCTGGTGGTCGGCTGCACCGCCGACAACACCGACGGCATGTTCGGCGAATTGCTGGCGACCGCGCTGGTGGCGCGCGGCGTGATTGGCCTGATCATCGATGCCGGCGCCCGCGATGTGAAGGCGCTCAAGGAGATGGGCTTCCCGGTGTGGTCGCGGGCGATCTCGGCCAAGGGCACGGTGAAAGCCGCGCTCGGCGCGGTCAACATTCCGGTGGTGTGCGCGGGCGTGAACGTCGTACCGGGCGACGTGGTGGTGGCCGACGACGACGGCGTCGTAGTGGTACCTAATAACCTCGCGGTCGAGACGGCGGCCAAGGCGCAGAAACGTCACGACGACGAGGATGGCAAGCGCAAGCGGCTAGCCGCAGGCGAACTCAGTCTCGATATGTACAAGATGCGCGAGGGGCTGGCAAAAGCCGGGCTGATGTACGTCGATAAGCCGGAAGATGTTTGATGGGGATGTAAAACATAACGGCAATTTATCGCCCACAACCGACAAGCATCGGACAATGTATCCATAATCGGTACCAATTCTAATGGGCGGTAAAAGTCTTTTTTAACATCCACCCGTTATGGTTGTGGCATCCACCCGGTCTGGAGTTTGCCGCATGTCGAAGTTACTAACGTTTTTGAAAAACAAAACGGGCGCCACCGCCATCGAATACGGATTGATTGCCGCCGGAATTTCGGTCGCTATCATTGCCGTGGTCAATGGCCTCGGCAGCTCGCTCAATACCTCATTTACCAGCATTTCCACCCAGCTGCACTGACCACACCAGAACGGCTGATCTGAAAGAAGCCGCCGGAAACGGCGGTTTCTTATTTGAGCGGCAGCGCGGCGGCGATCGCGGCGCGTACGGCGCCGTAGCATTCGCACGAGCGTTTTTCCAAGCCTTTGCGATCGACAATGCGGATGACACCGCGCTTGTAGGTGATAAGGCCTTCCTCTTGCAGTTTATTGGCGCTGCCCGAAACGCTGGTGCGGCGCACGCCCAGCATATGCGAGAGGAATTCCTGGGTCAGATTGAGCACCTCTCCGCCGACCGCATCCTGCGCCTGCAGCAACCAGCGGCACATGCGCGCCTCGACATGGTGCAGGGCCTGGCAGGCGGCGGTCTGCTGCGCCTGGAAATACACCACCGACTGATAGCCATTGATCAGATCGCGGAAGTCTTCGTTGGCGTCGTAGGTCTTCTTGAACTGGCGGACATTGAGCGTCAGCGCTTCGCCGCTCATCTGCATCACCGCATGACCGGACGAACGCCAGCCGCGCGCGCCGTAATATCCGCCGACATAACCTTCGCGTCCGATGATACCGGTCTCGATCGCCTCGCCGCTCTGCAACACGGCCAGCATCGACACCATTCCGCTTAGTGGAAAGTAGACATTGGAAATGACCGCGCCGGCTTCGTGCAGGGTCACGCCTTGCGGCAGCTTGACTTTGCGCAAATGCGGCGTCAGCGACGCCTGTATTTTGGCGGACAATCGTTGCAACAGGCCATTGCTCTCGATTGGGGCGACACTGGCATCCATGCGCGTTTCTCCAGGCCCGGTCGGATCGGGCGAGAAACCGCAACATTTCATACCAGCGCGCCGAATCAGCGCCTGTTGCGGAATTGCATAAATTGAATGCCAAGCGTCTCCGCTCGTCTGTCGGATAGCGGACAGAATGGACCACGGGGCCGATGTGTCGGCTGACGGACACAAGAGCACACTGGCGCAACTTTACAATGCTTGATTACGCGGGCGACGACAGCGAGCTATGAGTATGGCGACGGTCACGTGCGCTACGAACCTGAGCGCGCGCTCGCCGGACTTGAGAGCTATCAATTCGTCTTCGATCTACGATCCGGCGTTATGACTTATGCGCCGTAACAGCATTATTCCCGCGTCGCTCAGGCACGGCGCCCAGATTGCAACTCACTCGCAAGACTTACTTGCGCTTCTCCTTAAAATTATCATCGATTGCGGTATTTCTTTTCCGACAGTTTTGATCACTCGCGGCGACCTTATTTTTACAGATGGAACTCTACGTTCACACGGTCGCTACCAGCATATGGTCACTAGCAGGGAGTTTTACACATGTCGAAGCTTATTGCGTTCTTGAAGAATGAGCACGGCGCCACCGCTATCGAATACGGCCTTATCGCCGCCGGCATTTCGATTGCGATCATCGCCGTGGTCAATGGGCTGGGCTCTACGCTTAACGATAAATTCACCAGCATCTCGACCCAGCTACATTAAGCGTCGCGACGACGCAGGCAACGCAAAAAGCCGCCGGCAACGGCGGCTTTTTTCTTGCGCTTGGTGACGAGCGCGGCGTAGCCGCTCAGCGGTTGCCGTGGCTCCAGGGCGCGATGCGCCGCCCCACCCATTTCAGCATGGTCGTGAGCGACACCCCGAGGATCATCAACACGATCACCGGCACGAAGGTTTTATCCATCGCGAACACGTTGGCGTATTTGGTGATCATGAAGCCAAGCCCGGAGATCGTGGTGTAGAACTCCGCGATGATCATGCCGATCAGCCCGCGGCCGATGGCGAGGCGGACGCCGGCGATGATGTAGGGCAGCGCGAACGGCAGCAGCACGTCCTGCCACGTCCGCCACTCGTTCGAACGGAACGAGTGCGCGACCTCCAGCAGACCTTTGTCGCATTCGCGCACGCCTTGGTAGGTGTTGATCAGCAGCGGGAAAACCGCAAACAGGAATACGACGATGATCTTTGCCTTCAGATAGATGCCGAACCACAGCACCAGCAGCGGCACCACCGCGACCAAAGGCATGGCATAGAGCGCGTTGATCGGAAGATCGAGCGCCCAATCGAGCCACCGCATCCGCGCCATCGCCACACCGAGCACAATGCCGACCACGATGGCGATGACCAGACCGTAGACCATGACCTCCAGGCTCTGCGCCAAGAAATACGGCAGCTCGCCCGAAACGGTCGTCTCGTAGAAGGCGATGGCGATACTGCTCGGCGCGGTGAAGAAGATCGGGCTGATGAAGGGCGCGACGAGTTCCCAGATGACCAGGATGAGGACCACGAAACCGTAGCGGAATAGCGCCGGCGTCTCCCACCACGGCAGCTTGGCGACGGCCCGCGGCTGCGTGCCGCTGGCGAGCGCACCACCATGAGCTTCATGGGCAATGGTCATTGCGAACCTCTCCTTACGCCTTCAACGGCTTGCCGAATACGGCAGGCGCCACGTCAAGTGCGGCGCCCGCCGATGCGGCGCAGTGACGATCAGAAGGCAGCCGTCGGGCAAATGGGCCCTTTCCATTCGCCAAGTTGCGCTATCGCCTTCTTGGCGAAGCTCGCGTCGACGATGTCATCGTATTTCGGCGTCTTGCCCGGCTTGATATTGCCGACCTTGGTCATCAAATCGGCGGTGAAGTTGGTCCGCTCCACGCTGAGCCCGCTATTGGCATCCCAGATGCATTCCTTGACCATGTAGTCGAAGCTCTGCTCCAGGATCGCCTGCGGATAACCCGTCTGCTTGACCAAAATCGGAATGATCTTGGCGCGATCGGTGTACATCGCCCGCGTTGCCTCGATATTGGCGGTGACGACCGCCTGCACGATCGCGGATTTCTCTTTGATGGTCTTTTCGGTCGCGGACAAATAGGTGTAGAGCGTCTTCGGCTGTAGCACCCACATACGCGCGATGGCGTGCAAGTCTGGCACCTTGCTCTTGGCGAGCATTTCCTGCTCGACGTGGAGAATGGCGGTGTCGACTTGGTTGGCAACGAGCGCAGGCACGTCCTCACTCGCAATGCTGACGAAATTCACTTCCTTGGGGTCAAGCTTGGCGGCGCGCAGCACGCTGCGGCTCAACAGGTCGGCAAAGCCGCCGGGCTCCTGGATGCCGATGCGTTTACCCTTGAGATCCGCCATGGTCTTGATGTCGGCACGCACGACCATCGAGGCTTCGAACTTGGGCAGATTGGCGGACAGCGCCTTCACCGCGGCGCCATTCGATATGCCGATGATGGTCGGTGCACCGGGGGTTAGCCCGAGATCGATGTTGCCGGCCAACAGCGCGCGGAAAACCTTGACGCCGTCGCCGAGCGAAACGATGTCGACGTCAAGCCCGGCTTTTTTATAAAGGCCGAGTTCCTTGGCGACGATTACCGGCATGTGGACGATGTTCGGCGGCGATGTCGGTATGCCGATCGTGATCTTCTGCTGTGCGTTGGCCGCACCCGGCAGCGTAAGCGCCGCTACAGCGAGCAAAGCCAGTGTCGAATAGAGTTTGCGCATATCATCCTCCCTGACTGTTTTCTTGCCGGTCCGAAGCGCCCCCCGCGATCGGGCCGACCCCGGCATTACCGCCGGAGGCCGCAATCTTGCCCGATCGGCATCTTAAAAACAACGAACATGGCCGCGCAGTCCCGCGGCAGTCTTGAAACGTCGGCCTTTGACCGCGGCCGCGAGCATAGGTTAATTGCTTCGCGCAACGCATTAAGGCCGATGGCAGTTATGGCGGAATTCGTCGTCGAATTCGGAAAATCCGGAACACCGCCCGCGCCCGACGGCCGGTTGGACGGACCGGCTTTTCACCGCAATCACGAAGCCATCTGGTCCGCAATCGGCGGTTTTCTCGGCCAGCAGAGCGGCGACGTGCTGTAACTCGGCAGCGGCACCGGGCAGCACATCGCCGCCTTCGCGGGACGCTCGCCCCACCTCACTTGGTGGCCGAGCGATATCTACCCCTCGCATCTCGCCAGCATTACCGCCTGGCGGCGGCATGCCGGCCTTGCCAACCTGCGGGCGCCGCAGCGTATCGACCTCGCCGATCCGCAGTGGACTTGGATGACGGATGGACAAGCCGGCGGCATGCTCACGGCCATGCTCTGCATCAACGTGCTGCACATCTCGCTCTGGCAGGTGTCGCAAAACCTCATCGCCGGCGCCGGACGCCTGTTGCGCGACGACGGACGGCTGTTCGTCTATGGCCCGTTCATGCGGGACGGCGCGCATGCAGCGCCGGGCAATGCCGCCTTCGACGCCAGCTTGCGGACGGAAAATGCGGAATGGGGCGTGCGCGATGTGGGCGAGTTGAACGAATGCGCGGCGATGGCCGGCTTGACGCCCGCCGACATGACAGCCATGCCGGCGAATAATTTGGTCCTGGCCTTCACCCGCACCGTTCGGCAGAATTAATCCATGACGACACACAGTGAACCTATGCGCGACATCGCCCATCTCGGCCATGTCGAAATTCTCACCCCGAAATTCGAGGAGAGCCGCAAGTTCTTTATCGACGTGATGGGCATGACCCAGAGCGGCGAGAAGGGATCAAGCGTCTACCTGCGTGGCTGGGACGACTACGAGCGCTATTCGCTCAAGCTCACCGCTTCGAAGACTTCCGGCATGGGCCATTGCGCCTTCCGCACGCGTAGCCCGCAGGCGCTGGAGCGGCGCGCGGCGGCGCTCAAAGGCTCCGGCTTCGACGTCGGCTGGAGCGATGGCGATCTCGGCCACGGCAAGACATTCGTCTGCAAAGACCCGGACAACCACACGGTCGAACTCTATTACGAGACGGAATGGTACGAGGCGCCGCCCGACAAGACGCCGGCGCTCAAGAACCAGGCGCAGCGTTACCCGGCTCGCGGCTGCAACGTGCGGCGCATCGACCACTTCAACGGCCTGGCGGCCGACATCAAGGCCAACCGTGAATTCTTCGAGAACTATCTCGGCTTCATGCTGACCGAGCAGATCGTGCTCGACGACGGCAGCGAGGCCGCCATGTGGATGACCGCGACCAACAAGTCCTACGACTTCGCCTATACGCGCGACCACACCGGCACCAGAGGCCGCTTCCACCACGTCACCTATGCGCTCGACAGCCGCGAGGACGTGCTGCGCGCCGCCGACGTGTTCCTCGAAAACGGCGTGTTCATCGAGACCGGTCCGCACAAGCACGCCATCCAGCAGACGTTTTTCCTCTACGTCTACGAGCCGGGCGGCAACCGCGTGGAAGTCGCCTGTGCCGGCGCGCGTCTGGTGCTGGCGCCGGACTGGAAGCCGATCCGCTGGAGCGAGGCCGAGCGCAAGAAGGGCCAGGCCTGGGGCCTGCAGACCATCGCCTCATTCCACACCCACGGCACGCCGCCGGTGGAACGATCATAACATATTGTTTCTAAAGGTGTATATATAATATTATACTCACTTTGCAAAGTGAGTATAAAGTGCTGGCGGCTGCTCAACCCGGGTCTTATACTCACTTTGCGAAGTGAGTATAAACTAAGGAAAACCGATGGCCCCACCCTCACTCATCCTGCAAACCACCTACGCAGAACTCCTGGAGCGCTGCTCAGCTTTCGCCACTGCGTTTCCAACAGATGGTGCATTTACCCGGAAGACAATCAACGGCCGAAACTATTGGTATTTTCAATCGAGTGCCGAAGGCACGCGCACTCAGCGTTATGTCGGTCCCGAGACGCCCGAGTTATTGAAACAGATAGAGCGGCACCATGAGATACGCGATGACGAACGCGAGTGCCGATCTTTGGTGTCGACCCTCATACGTTCATTCGGGATGCCGCAACCTGTTCCGGAGATCGGAAACATCGTTGAGGTCTTGGCGAAGGCCGGCGTCTTCCGCCTCCGCGGTGTCCTGATCGGCACTGTCGCTTATCAGACTTACTCGGCGATGCTGGGAAATAAGCTACCTATCTCAATTCTTCAGACAGGTGACGTCGATATCGCTCAGTTTAGAAACGTCTCCGTCGCGGTAAACGATCAAACGCCGCCGGTGCTCAACGTCCTAAAAGAGGCTGACAAGACATTCCGTCCTGTACCATCGATACATGGGGAGAAAGTTACAAGCTATGAGGCAAAAGGTGGCTTGCGCGTCGATTTTCTGACGCCGAACGAAGGTCCCGACACCGATACCCCGCAATCACTTCCTGCATTTCAAACCGACGCGCAACCACTGCGGTTTCTTGATTTTTTAATTCATGAGCCGGAACCCGCTGTAATTTTATTTGGCCCCGGCATCTACGTGAATGTCCCGACACCGCAACGATACGCCATTCATAAGCTCATTATAGCAAACCGTCGCCGCGAGGGCTCCGCAAAACGTGACAAGGATATTCGACAAGTCGAAGCATTGATCGACCTTCTAAGCGAGAAGAGACCTCATGAATTAAAAACGGCCTGGGGCGAGGCCTTTGAAACGAGAAAATGGCGCCGTCATTTGATCCTCGGTGTCAGCGATCTCAGTCCTGCCACTCGCGACCGCCTGCTAAGAATCGCAAATCAGAATCGTAATCTAATTCCGGGAATCGAATTGATTTTTGACGATCCGCCGCCGAACTACGATTTTAGCCGGGAAATCATCACGTTTGTCGGCAAAAGCAAGGGCGAAACCGTTTCATGCGCTATCAGTCGTGAGGCGCTGGACGACCATTTCGGCACGGATAAGCTTGGTCAACAAGGACGCCTTAACGCGTTCCGCAAAAATCGAACCCTGATCGAAACAATAGCACGGATCAAATATCTGTCGTGGCCGATACAAGAACCTGCGAGCGTTCTGATCAAAACTGCCGACATGCCTGACCTGCTGAAGGCAAGCAAGAAAAGCTGACGGCCCCTTATGTCCCGTTCGATCCCTACCGTCACCCTGCCCTCCGGCGCCACTATGCCGCGCTTCGGCCTCGGCACCTGGCGCATGGGCGAGAGCGCGCGCCGGCGTGCCGACGAAGTCGCGGCGCTGCGGCATGGGCTCGATCTCGGCATCACACTGATCGACACCGCCGAGATGTATGGCAATGGCGAGGCCGAGCGCATCGTGGCCGACGCGGTAGGCAGTCGGCGCGGCGAGGTATTCATCGTCAGCAAGGTACTGCCGGAGAATTCCAGCCGCCGCGGCACGCTTGCCGCTTGCGAACGCAGCCTGAAACGGCTGAAGACCGACCGCATCGATTTATATCTGCTACACTGGCGTGGTTCGCCTCCGCTGGAGGAGACGCTCGAAGCCTTCACGTCGCTCGTGGCGGCCGGCAAGATCATCAACTGGGGCGTCAGCAATTTCGATCTTGGCGAGATGAACGAACTCTGGGGGATTGCGGGCGGACAAGCCGTCGCCAGCAATCAGGTGCTCTATAATCTCACCCGGCGCGGCATTGAATTCGACCTGATGCCGTGGTGCCGTAACGCTAAGATTCCGATCATGGCTTATTCGCCGATCGAGCAGGGCCGCATGCTCGATCACGCCGCGCTCAGCGAGGTGGCGGCGCGCCACGATGCGACACCGGCGCAGGTGGCGCTCGCCTGGCTGACGCGGCAGGAGGGCATTGTGACGATCCCGAAGGCCGGCACGCGCGCGCACGTCGAGGAAGATCTGGCGGCGCTCGATCTCAAGCTGACGCGCGCGGACCTCGCCACGCTCGACCGCGCTTTTCCCCCGCCGAAGCAATCGAAACCGCTGGATATGCTCTGATGACGATCGATGCCGAGCTGCTGACGGCCAACCGCGCGCTGGTTGCGGCGCTCGCCAAGCGCGAGGCCACGGCGGCGATCTCCCTGCTCGATGACGATTTCACCTGGATCGACAGCCAAGGCCGCGAGTTCGGCAAACAGCAGGCGACGCGGAATTTGCCGCAACCGCCGTTAACCGAGACCGGTTTGATCCCGCTAATCCATCGCTATGGCGAAGTCGCCTCTGTTGCGGTCGAGCGTGAAAAGATTTTCGTGCTGCGTATCTGGGTGCACCGCGCGCAGGGCTGGCGTCTGCTCGCCTATCACGAGGTCTCGCAGCGTCTGCCGGCCGCCCCGCACGGACCCGGCCGCAAGGACTGGGACAATCCCTGCCGCACGCTGCCCTACGAGCCGCGTAACGCGGACGAGCGCGACTGCATCGCCGCCTGGCAGCGGCTGGAAACCGCGGTGATGACGCACGACGCCGAAGAATGGTCGCGCCATGTGGCCGACGAGTTCCTGGTGGTGGGCGCCACGCGCCGGCACAGCAAAGCCGACCGCAAGGCGGTGATCGAGGAACAGAAGCGCACCGATACCAATTCGGCGCCCGCCCCGCTGGTGTCGGCGCGGCTGTTCGGCTTTCCGGACGCGATGGTGATGGCTTGCGAGCACCAGCCGTTCCACGGCAAGGCCGCACGCGTCAGCCGCATCTTCGTCAAGCGCGACGGACAGTGGCTGATGGCGGTGAGCTTCCAGACCACCCGGCAGGACGCGCCAGTGAAAAGCATTTAGTATTGGCCAAACGATTGAGGGATTTCGAACATCCATGACCCGCCGCAATACCCCGCGCGTCTCCTTCATCGGTTTCGGCGAAGCCGGCCAGGCCATCGCCTCCGGCCTGCGCGAGGAAGGCATCGAGCGCATCGCCGCCTGGGACATTCTGTTCCCCATGCCGGAAGGCGCACGGCTGAAGGCGGCGGGCAAGCAGTTCGGCGTGCGATTGGCTAGCTCGGCCGCAGATGCCGTGCGTGAGAGCGGCCTGATCGTGTCGGCGGTGACAGCCGCTTCCAGCTTCGAAGCCGCGCAATCGGTCGCCGACCATCTCGCCGGCAATCCCTATTATCTCGACATCAATTCGGTTTCGCCCGGCCGCAAACAGGCGACCGCCAAGCTGCTCGACGGCCGCGCGCGTTATGTCGACGTGGCGGTCATCGCGCCGATCCATCCCGCCCGCCACAAGACGCCGCTGCTGATCGCCGGTCCGCACGCGCAAGCGATTGCACCTCTGCTGGGCGAGATGGAGATGAAGCTGTCGATCGTACCCGGTGAAACCGGCAAGGCTGCCGCGATTAAGATGATCCGCAGTGTCATGATCAAAGGCATGGAAGCGCTTTCTCTCGAATGTTTTCTCGCCGCTTCGCGCGCCGGACTGCTCGAAGAAGTGACGGCATCGCTGAAGAATAATTATCCGACACTCGATTTTACCAGGATCGCCGACTACAACATCGGGCGCATGGCAAGCCATGGTGAACGGCGCGCCGCCGAAATGGAAGAGTCCGCCGCCACCTTGCGCGAACTCGGGCTCGATCCGCTGATGGTGGATGCCACGGTCGCGCGCCAACGCGAGATGGGCACGCTCGGCAAACAAGAAAAAGTGCGCGCGACGCTGAAAGACGGCCGTGCCGCCATGCTCGATGCCATCAGCGCCGCCAAGGACCAGCACTGAACTGCGGGACA
This sequence comes from Hyphomicrobiales bacterium, assembly GCA_016201085.1. Lineage (GTDB taxonomy): Bacteria > Pseudomonadota > Alphaproteobacteria > Rhizobiales > Xanthobacteraceae > Pseudolabrys. The sequence goes on from JACQDO010000460.1 coordinate 10,896, forward strand.
ATTCTGAACGCGCATTCAGAATTTTGGCGCTGCAGCAGAGCCTATATTCCTTGTAAATTTTCCGAGCCCGTCCCGACACTCGCGTGCTTCAACTTGCGGAAGGGAAAGATGCACCTGAGGAAATTCGCATACGCTGCCGCGATCGCCGTGGCTTCCGCTGCCTTGCTCATTGGTTCGGCCGCGACCGGCGAAGCGAAAAGCAAAAAGAAGATGGCCGCTCCGCCGCCACCGCCGGCGTTCTGCACCATGGAATATAAACCGGTGTGCGCGGTGAAGGGCGGGATGAAGTTCACCTATTCCAACGCCTGTTTCGCGGCCAAGGACGGCGCCAAGGTCGTCTCGCAAGGCCCGTGCAAAGCAGCGAAGGCGATGAAGGCGGGCGGCAAAAAGAAGATGGCGCCCAAGAAAGCGGCCAAGCCGGCGATGAAGAAACCAATGAAGAAGAAATAGGTCGATCGTCGTCATTTCGAACTTCAAGACAAGACGGGCCGCTGCATGTAGCGGCCCGTTTGCATTTCGCGGCTTGTGTGGCGCGCGCAGTTATTTCTTGCGCGGCGGAATCTGGATGAGCTCCGCCAGCTGTTCCTTGGTCAGCGGCTTGTCGAGGAATTTCAGCTTGACCGCGTCGGCATTGGCGCCGTCGAGATCCTTGAACTCATCGGATTGCAAAGCGGACTTCGGCTGAAACTTTTCCATCGACTCCTTGAGCAGCTCGACCGGCCGCTTGATCTTCACCGAATACATCTCGACCGCTTTCGGGTCGGAATACATCCAGTCGACCCCCTCTCGATAGGCCGCCATGAAGCGCACGATGGCATCGTGCTTGGTCTTGAGCGAGTTGAGGTTGACGATCAGCGTGCGCACGGTCTGCCCCTTCAACGAAGGCACGTCGCTGCCGTGCGCGATAATGCGGATTTTGCCGTCCTTGATCTCCTGCAGTCCGAACGGCGGCGCCGCCCAGCCGATATCGACCTGGCCGGACATCACCGCGGTCAGTGTTCCCGGTGGGCCGCCGGTGGCGGTCGGCTTACCCTTGGCGCCGAGCTCGCTGATGAATGCGACCACAATGTTGTTCGAGCTCGAGCCGCTGGTCGAATAGGCGATGGTGGTTTCCGGCGTGGCATCCTTCAGGCTTTTGATTTTCGAATCAGCCTTCACGTACCAGTACAGATCACCGGTACCGGTGAACATCGGCGCCAGGATACGGATCGGCGCGCCTTTGGAGAAGGCGCGCATGGCGCCGGCGACGCCGACGCCGCCGCCGATATCGGCCGAACCCGAGATCACCGCCTGGATGGTTTCGCCGGCGCCCTGCGTGCCGACAACCTCCAGCACCAGGCCGTGCTTCTTGAAGATGCCGGCGTCCTGGCCGAGCGTCGGGGACTGGTTTTCCCAGTTGTTGATCTGGCCCATGGCGACCTTGAGCTGGTCCTCGGCCGCGGCCGGCTGGGCGGCGAGCGCCAACGGCACGATCAGCCCGAGCGCGCCGACGATTGTCTTGAATGTCTTCATGCGAATCCTCCCTGATTTTCTATTCTTTAGAATGCGCCCCACGAAGGACGGTATTCAACACCGAGACCGCCCGTCGGGGAAGCCCATTCGTCAGCGGCGGCGGGTCTTGGCGGCGCGCTTCGGCTTGGCTGTGGCGCGTGCCGGTTTCGCGGGCTTGGCTGCGCCGCCGCCGGCCTTGGCCACCCGCATCGACCAGTATTCCCACGAGCGCGTCAGGCCGGTGGTGGTGGCGACGATCTGGCTGGCCAGTTGGGTTTCGCCCGGGGACAGCGAGGCGATGGCGCCGCCGATCGCCAGCGACTGCACCTGGTACTCGGCATTGCGCGCCGAATAAACCGAACGGAACACGCAGTCGCGCACGCTGGTGCCGGCGACGGTGACGCCATGCCGCTTCATCAGCACCATCCAATGCTTACCGAGTGCGCGCGCCAGCGAGGCGCCCTCCTCCAGTCTGCACACCAGCATATTGGTGTCGCCGAATTCGTCGTGCTGGTCCCAGAACGGCGGCTTGATGCCGCCGATGGCGCCGAGATGAAAGACCGGCACGTAATCGGTGCCGGTGGCGAGCAGCGGCATGAACGAAGCGCAATGATGGTGGCAGACCGAATTCACCTCCGGCCGCGCCTTGTAGATTTCGCCGTGGATCACCCGCTCGGAATACTGCGTCACGCTTGGCTCGCGCACCGGCCGCGAGTCGAGGTCGTATTCGATGAAATCCTCAGGGCTCACCAGCTCGGGCGCGCGCGAGCGCGACAGCAGATAGCGGCGCGGATTGTCGGGATGGCGCATGCTGACATGACCGAAAGCGTCGATGACGCCCTCGTTGGCGACAATGCGATTGGCGAGCGAAAGCTCGCGGCGGGCTTCGAGAAGACTATTGGCCACTGACGTTTCCCCTTGAATAGCGCAGACGATTGCGACGCGCCGACGGTTGCTGTCCCGCATTATAGGACGAAATAATGGTGCCGCCGCTTGACAGATCGCGGCGGTTAG
>JACQDO010000476.1 GCA_016201085.1 Hyphomicrobiales bacterium
GAAGCCGGCACCGGCGCCGAGGCGATCCGCACGGCGACGCTGCGGCCGATCGATCTGGTCATCGTCGATCTTGGGCTGCCCGACCTGGACGGCTCCGAAGTGGTTGAGCGCATCCGCACCTGGTCGAGCGTGCCGATCATCGTGCTGTCGGTGCGCTCGAACGAGGCGGAGAAAGTGCACCTGCTCGAGCTCGGCGCCGACGACTATGTGGTCAAGCCGTTCGGCATGGCCGAGCTGCTGGCGCGCGTGCGCGTCGCCCTGCGCCGGCAGATGCGCGCGGTCAGCGGCGAGCCTACCGTCAAGGTCGGCCCGCTCACCATCGACCTTGCCGTTCGCGCGGTGACGCTCAACGACAAGCGGCTGACGCTGACGCCGAAGGAATACCGGCTGCTGCAGATCTTGGCGCAGCACGCCGGCAATGTGGTCACGCATCAACATCTTCTGAAAGAAGTGTGGGGCTCGATCCACGTGCACGACACGCATTACCTGCGCATCTTCGTGCGCAAGCTACGGCAGAAGATCGAGCCGCATCCGGACTCGCCCAAGATCCTGGTCACCGAACTCGGCGTCGGCTACCGGCTGGCGCATTCCGACGGCGACGGCGCGCCCAGTTCCGCGACGCCGGCCAAGGCGGAGAGCTGACCGCCGGTGCGGCCGGCGAATCGGCCGGTTTCCTTGACAAAATACACTTTTCCCCGCCATAAGCTTGGCCAACGCGGGCCCTTGGGTCCGCGTGCGTTTTCATGGCTGACTTAAGCCATTCAAAACACAAGACAATCCGACTGAAAGAAGCCGGTCCGGAATAGTCCGAGCGCCGGGGACGAACACAAGGGAAGAACGATGTTCGCAGTCATTAAAGCCGGCGGCAAACAGTACCGGGTGGCCGCCGAAGACGTCATCCGGATCGACCGGCTCCAGGCGGAGCCCGGCCAGGTCGTCGAATTCGGCGAGGTGCTGCTGCTCGGCGGCGATACTCCGCAGGTCGGCGTGCCGACCGTGCCCGGCGCGCTCGTTGCCGGCGAGGTGCTGCAGCACACGCGCGGCGACAAGGTGATCGCCTTCAAGAAGCGCCGACGCAAGAATTCGCGCCGCAAACGCGGCTCCCGTCATGAGTTCTCGGTGATCCGCATCACCGAAATCCTGACCGATGGCGCCAAGCCCTCGAAGGAACCGCCGCCGCGGCCCAAGCGCGAACCCAAGCCAAAGGCGGAAGCGGCGCCGGAAGGCGAGGCGGAGGCCAAACCGGCCAAGGCCAAGAAGCCGGCGGCAAAAAAGCCGGCCACAAAGAGCAAAAAGAAGTGAGATGATTCCGTCACGGAATCGGTGTATAAATTAGAACAGCATTCGAGAGACCACGATGGCGCATAAAAAAGCAGGCGGATCTTCACGTAACGGCCGCGATTCCGCGGGCCAACGCCTTGGTTTGAAGAAGACCGGCGGCGAGATGCTCGTTGCCGGCAATATCATCGCGCGCCAGCGCGGCACCAAATGGCATGCCGGCCGCAATGTCGGCGTCGGCAAGGATCACACGCTGTTCGCGCTCGTAAACGGAAAGGTTCAGTTCGCTACCAAAGCCAAAGGCCGCACCTACGTGTCCGTTGTACCGATGACGGAGGCAGCGGCCGAGTAAAACGGTAGACCAAAAATCGAGGTCCGCCGGTCATTCAGTCAAACCGGCGGGGCTTCTAGGGCTCTGAGAGGGGGAGACGGGTGACCGGCTCCCCCTCTTCGCTTTTTCAACCTGGAGCCCGTGTCATGACACTGCTGGAGCAGATACCGCGAGAGACCTTCCACGAGGCGAGTATCCCCGTCCTCGAGACCAAGCGGCTGGCCCTGCGCGCCCCGCGTCTCGGGGACGCTAAAGCGGTAGCAGCGCTCGCCAACGACCGCCGCATCGCCGAGAACACGGCGCGCATTCCGCATCCGTACAAACTGACGGACGCGCAAGGTTTCATTGCCGGCGCCAACAAGGCCGCGGGCGAAGCGGTGTTCCTGATCGCGCTGCGCGATGCCACCGCCATCGGCGCCTGCGGCGTCGTGATGCAGGACGCGAACGCGGAGCTCGGCTACTGGCTGGGCGTGGAGCATTGGGGCAAAGGCTATGCCACCGAGGCGCTGCACGCGGTGATCGACTATGCCTTCACCGATCTCGAACATATGGCGCTGCAGGCCGGCGCGCGCGTCACCAATCCCGCCTCGCGCCGGGTGCTGGAGAAATGTGGCTTCCAATGGACCGGCGTCGGCCTCTACCGCATCAGCGCCATCAAGTCGTCGGCGCCGATCGACCGCTTCCGGCTGGAGCGCGGCATCTGGTCGGCGTTGAAAACATGGGGACGCGTCAAGCGGGTGATGTGACGCCATGTACCAGCCGCAGCACTTTCGCGAAGACCGGCTCGCGGTTCAGCACGCGCTGATCCGCGAGCACGCGCTCGGTTTGCTCATCACGGCGGGCCCGGGCGGGTTGCAGGCCAACCATATTCCGTTCCTCGTCGACGCCGACGGTTCGCCCCATGGCAAAGTACGGGCTCATCTTGCCCGTGCCAATCCGCAGTGGCGCGAGTTGTCCGCCGTCGACGAATGCCTCGTGGTGTTCCAAGGGCCGCAACAGTACATCAGCCCGTCGCTCTATCCGACCAAGCACGAGCACGGAAAGGCCGTGCCGACGTGGAACTACATCACCGTGCATGCCTGGGGCCGGCCGCAGGTCATTGACGATGTGACCTGGCTGCGGCGCCAGGTTGACGATCTCACCTCGCACAAAGAAAGCGCCCTGCCCGCGCCGTGGGCCGTCTCCGACGCGCCCGCGCCTTACGTCGCCGCGCAGCTCAGGGGCATTGTCGGCATCGAAATTCCGATCGCCCGCATCGAAGGCAAATGGAAAGTCAGCCAGAACCGGCCGGCCATCGATAAAGCCGGCGTGGTCAAAGGTTTGCGCGGTAGCGGCAGCGATGCCGAACCCATGGCCGCGTTGGTTGAGGAGCGGGGCAAGGCGGCGTATTAGCTGCCGATGTCCACGGCCAGGATAACCGGCATCACCCCTGCCGCCGTCAAGGCCATGCTCACCGACGGCGGCGAGCTGGCACCGATCGATGTGCGCGAAGAGCTGAACTACGCGCGCAACCATCTGCTGTGGGCGCGCAACGTTCCGCTCAGCCGGCTGGAATTGAACTTCGCGCGCCTGGTGCCGCGCCGCGCCACGCGCATCGTGCTGATCGACGATAATGACGGTCTGACCGGACGTGCGGCCGCCATTCTGGCGCGCGCCGGCTATAGCGATCTGTCCTGTCTCGACGGCGGCATCGCGGCCTGGGAGCGGGCCGGCTGCGTGCTGTTTTCCGGCATGCATGTGCCGAGCAAGGCGTTTGGCGAATTCGTCGAGCACAGCGACGGCACGCCTAGCATCGGCGCCGGCGAACTCGACGCTTTGCTGCGCGCGGGCCACGACCTCAAGGTGCTCGACAGCCGGCCGTTCGACGAATATGCGCGCGCCTCGATCCCGGCCGCCGCCAATGTGCCGGGCGCCGAACTGGTGCTGCGCGTGCGCGATATTGTGCCTTCGCCCGCCACCATGATCGTGGTCAATTGCGCCGGCCGCACCCGCAGCATCATCGGCGCGCAGTCGCTGATCGATGCCGGCGTGCCCAACAAGGTGCTCGCGCTGCGCAACGGCACCATGGGCTGGCAGTTGGCCGGCTTTGCCTGCGACAGCGGCAAGAGCAACCGCCCGCCCGGCCTTTCGCACGACGGCCTCGCCTGGGCCCAATCGGCGGCAGACAGCGTGGCGCGCAAATTCGCCGTCGAGCGTATCGACCGCGCCATGCTGGCGCGCTGGCAAGCCGACACGACGCGCACGACTTACGTCTTCGATGTGCGCGATCCGGCCGAATACCAGGCCGGCCACCTGCCCGGCGCGTTGCCGGCGCCCGGCGGGCAATTAGTACAGGCGACCGATGCTTACGCGGGCACGCTGCAAGCGCGCCTTGTGCTGTGCGACGACAAGGAAGTGCGCGCGCTGATGACCGCGTCATGGCTCATGCGGATGGGCTGGCGGGATGTGTTCGTGCTGCCGCAAGCCGGTGCCGAGACCGGCCAGCCGGCCGATGACGTGCTGGGCGAGGCGCCGCCGGATGCGGCCGCTCCTTTCTCGGCGGCGCTCGAGATCGACGACGTGACCGTCATTGACCTGTCGCGCAGCCCGAACTACCGGCGCGGCCATATTCCCGGTGCCTGGTTCGCCATCCGCTCGCGGCTCGACCGCGCCTTCGCCAATATCCCGCTGCATGGCACGATCGTGCTCACCTCGGAGGACGGCGTGCTCGCCGGCCTGGCGGTGGCGGAAGCGCGCGCGCTGACGACACTGCCGGTGTATTGGCTCGAAGGCGGC
>JACQDO010000477.1 GCA_016201085.1 Hyphomicrobiales bacterium
AACCGCATCGAGGCGGTGACGTTCATCGGCGCATGATCCCGAAAAGTGGGAACCGGTTTCCCGCCTTCGCGAAGCCCGCTTCGGCGGGCGAAGGAAGGTCGGATCAGATCATGCGCCAGGAAAGAGCATATCGATCACAGCAATTGATCGGGCACCGCGGTCGTCATCGTGGTGTCCGGCACGGCCTGCGCCGCCTTCTCCAGCATCGGCAGGATGTCGCCCACCGTGTCGGCGACCAGCAGATCGAAAGTCAGATCGCCGCGGATGAATTCGAGCTTCTTCATGTGATCGAGCAGCGCGCAGAGCGGGTCCCAAAATCCGTTGATATTGGCCAGCAGGATCGGCTTCTTGTGGCGGCCGAGCTGCGCCCAGGTCATCTGCTCGACGATCTCTTCCAGCGTGCCGACGCCGCCGGGCAGGGCCACGAAGGCGTCCGCCAAGTCGAACATCTTGCGTTTGCGCTCGTGCAGGTCGTGGGTGACGATCAGTTCATGCGTCCCATGCAGCGCCCGTTCGCGCGCCATCAGGAATTTGGGGATGATGCCGGTGACCTCGCCGCCGTGATCGTGCACCGAGCGGGCAATCGCCCCCATGATGCCGATGGCGCCGCCGCCATAGACCAGGCCGATGCCGTTCTGGGCGAGGATCGCACCGAAGGCGCGCGCCGCCGCCAAGAAGGCCGGGTCGGTGCCCGGTCCGGAGCCGCAATAGACGCAGATTTTTCTTATTTTGCTGGGTTTTTCCATTCGGTTCATGGCCATGCATGTGCATCGCGTCTGCGGCAGCGTCAAGGCAGGGTGATTGTGGCCGAGAATCCCCCTATATGAAGGGCCTGCTTTCCGGACCCTGAATGACCAGTCCCCATCACCACCGATCCGCCGAGCCAGCGTCTCGCGTGTCCGCCAGCGGCGGCACGCTGCTCGCGACCGTGATCCGCCTGTGGCCCTATATCTGGCCGTCCGACCGCCGCGAGCTGAAGCTGCGGGTGGTCTGGGCCATGGTGCTGCTGCTGGTCGCCAAGCTCGCCACCGTCGCGGTGCCTTTCACCTTCAAATGGGCCACCGATGCGCTGGTCGGCCAGGGCAGCGCGCCGTTCGCCGCCTCCGACTGGCTGCTATGGGTGATGGCGGCGCCCGTCGCCATGACGCTTGCCTATGGCGGCATGCGCATCCTGATGGCGGCGCTCACCCAGCTGCGCGACGGCCTGTTCGCCAAGGTCGGGATGCACGCGGTGCGCCGGCTCGCCTATCGCACTTTCGTGCACATGCACGAGCTGTCGCTGCGCTTCCATCTCGAACGTAAGACCGGCGGGCTCACCCGCGTGCTCGAGCGCGGCCGCAACGGCATCGAGACCATCGTGCGCATGGTGATCCTGCAACTGTCGCCGACCGTTATCGAGCTGGCGCTGATCGTCGGCGTGCTGATGTGGCAGTTCGACTGGCGCTACGTCGCGGTGATCGTGGTCACGGTCGCGTTCTACATGGTGTTCACCTACTACGCCACCGAATGGCGCATCGGTATCCGCCGCAAGATGAACGACAGCGACACCGACGCCAACGTCAAGGCGATCGACTCGCTGCTCAACTACGAGACGGTGAAATATTTCAGCGCCGAGCAGCGCGAAGCCGCGCGCTACGACAAGGCCATGGAGCGCTACGAGGACGCCAGCGTGCGGGCCTATACCTCGCTCGCCGTGCTTAACGCCGGGCAGGCGGCGATCTTCACGCTCGGGCTGGCCGCCGCCATGGTGCTGTGCGCCTTCGAGATCAAGGCCGGCAGCAAGACGGTCGGCGACTTCGTGCTGATCAATTCGATGATGATCCAGCTCTACCAGCCGCTCAATTTCATGGGCATGGTCTATCGCGAGATCAAGCAGGCGATCATCGATATCGAAATCATGTTCACGATTCTGAGCCGCGAGCCCGAGATCAAGGATGTGCCCGACGCAGCCCCGCTGAAGGTGACCAGCGGCACCGTGCGCTTCGAGAACGTGGCGTTTTCCTACGAGCCGGAGCGCCGCATCCTCAAGGGCATCAGCTTCGAGGTGCCGGCCGGCCAAACGGTGGCGGTGGTCGGCCCGTCCGGCGCCGGCAAGTCGACGATCTCGCGGCTGCTGTTCCGCTTTTACGATCTCGCCGGCGGCCGCATCCTGATCGACGGCCAGGATATCGCCAAAGTGACGCAGACCTCGCTGCGCCAGGCCATCGGCATGGTGCCGCAGGACACCGTGCTGTTCAACGACACCATCCGCTACAACATCCGCTACGGCCGCTGGGAGGCGAGCGACGCCGAGGTCGAGGAGGCGGCCAAGCTCGCGCAGATCGATCCGCTCATCCGCATCGCGCCCAAGGGCTACGACACCGAAGTCGGCGAGCGCGGCCTTAAATTATCCGGCGGCGAGACACAACGCGTCGCCATCGCGCGCACGATCCTGAAGGCGCCGCCGATCCTGGTGCTCGATGAGGCGACCTCGGCGCTCGACAGTCACACCGAGAAGGAAATCCAGGACGCGCTCGAACGCGTGGCGCAAGGGCGCACCACGCTGGTGATCGCGCACCGGCTTTCGACCATCGTCGGCGCCGACGAGATCATCGTGCTCGACCAGGGCGTCATCGTCGAACGCGGCAGGCACGCCGAGCTGCTGGCGCAGGCCGGGCTCTATGCCAGCATGTGGAACCGCCAGCGCGAGGCCGAGGAAGCGCGCGAGAAGCTTGCGCGTGCCGGCGAGGAGGCCGCCGCGCCCAACCGCAATCCGCCGCCGGTGCAGGACGCCATTACGGTAGCCGCTGCGAAGCCGCTCGAAGCGCCGGCCGACGCGGCGGAGTAGTTATGATTTTAACATCGCCGCAATGCCTACGAATACTAAGCTTCTTGCTCATATTATTCGGGCAAGTTCATCACGCTCGTTCTCAGCAAAATGAGCAAAACTTAGTAGCCTTTGGGAACTGGAGAATTACCTACTATCCTTCAAATAAGGCCTTTAATCTCAAGGCAGCAGCCACTGGCGAGAAATCTGGTACCTTCAATTTTCAATGTCACCCCGGGAACGAGTACGCGTTGCAAATTCCCTTGTGGGATATGCCTGTCGGTGGAGAAGAAGTTACAAAGATAATCACGCTATGGTCTGACGATCATGAGGCGATTGATATAAAATTCCCAGTGCTCAAGGGTTTCTTGGCCGCGGCTGTTAGCAGCGATACGGCTTCGAGAGGTGATATTGAGAAATTTATAGAAGTTCTTGGTTCTGCAAAGCGGTTCTTTTCGATGTCTTATGATTCAAAAACCCTTGAATTTGATGCTAAGCACCTTGCAGCGGCGCGTGGACGCTTTTTCGAGCTATGTAAGACGGCGCCTCGCCCCTAAGGTAGTCATAAGATGTCCATCTACGATTCCATTCGCTCGCAAATGATGCCGATCACGCCGGAGGGCTATCCGTTCATCGGGGCATTCGCGCTGGTCAGCCTGGTGCTGTTCTGGATCTGGAGCCCGCTCGGCTGGCTCGGCACGCTGGCGACAGCGTGGTGCGCCTATTTCTTCCGCGACCCGCCACGGGTGACGCCGGTGCGCGAAGGACTGGTGGTGGCGCCGGCCGACGGCCGCATCAGCCAGATCACCACCGCCGCCCCGCCGCATGAGCTCGGACTCGGCGACAAGCCGTTGCCGCGCATCTCGATCTTCATGAGCGTGTTCGATTGTCACGTGAACCGCAGCCCGGTCAGCGGCCGCATCGAGAAAATCGTTTATCAGCCCGGCAAGTTCCTCAATGCCGACCTCGACAAGGCGAGCGCCGACAATGAGCGCAACTCGCTGGTGATCGCGGTTCCGGGCGCCCGCGTGGCGGTGGTGCAGATCGCCGGGCTGATCGCGCGCCGCATCGTCTGTTTCGTGCGCGAAGGCCAGCCGCTGGGCGCCGGCGAACGCTTCGGTATGATCCGCTTCGGCTCGCGTCTCGATGTCTATCTGCCCGAGGCTGCAACCGCGCTGGTGGCGGTGGGGCAGACGTCGCTGGCCGGCGAAACCGTGCTTGCCGATCTACGCTCCGGCGACGCCGGGCGTGTGTTCCGCAGCGGTTAGGGCAGGTTTCAATAGTTAACGCAGGCACGCGATCGGGTCCGCCCGCCGTGGCGCCAGGGGCCGCAAGCGTCTATATTAGGTCCATGGTCTTTCCGCCGTTCGATCCAGCCCCGCCGCGCTTCCGCTCTCGCCGTTTCAAGGCGATCCCGGTGCGCACGCTGCTGCCCAATCTGATTACGCTGCTGGCGCTGTGCGCGGGCCTGACCGCCATTCGCCTGGCGGTCGAGAGCAGGCTCGAACTGGCGCTGGCGGCGATCGTGTTTGCCGCGCTGCTCGACGGCATCGACGGCCGGGTCGCGCGCATGCTCAAGGGCACCTCGCGCTTCGGCGCCGAGCTCGACAGCCTGGCCGACTTCGTCAATTTCGGCGTGGCGCCGGCGCTGATCCTGTATTTCTGGGGCCTGCACGAGATCAAGTCGGCGGGCTGGATCGCGGCCATGGTGTTCGCCATCTGCACCGCGCTGCGGCTGGCGCGTTTCAATGTGATGATCGACGACCCCAACAAGCCGGCCTGGGCGGGCAATTTCTTCACCGGCATTCCGGCGCCGGCCGGCGCCATCACCGTGCTGCTGCCGATCTATCTGTATTTCCTCGGCGTCTCGGACGGGCTGGTCACCGTCTGGGCCACCTTCATCTACACCCTGGCGATCGCGCTGCTGATGGTGTCGCGGCTGCCGGTCTTCTCGGGCAAGCGGGTCGGCAAGCGCGTGCCGCCGGAATTGGTATTGCCGGTCTTCGTGACGGTGGCGGTCTTCTTCGCGCTGCTGATCAGCTACCCGTGGGCGGTGCTCACCGTCGGCACCTTCGTCTATCTCGGCTGTCTGCCGCTCGGCTGGCTGTCCTACCGCGAATACCAGCGCAAGGATAAAGCGGCGGCCGCTGCCGCCTTGGAGGGCGCCGCGGCGCCTGCGAGCGAATCGCCGCTCTCGCCCGATCACACCGGCGTGGAACGGGACGGCGATCGCCCCGCGCGGCTGAACTAAGCGCCGGACCGCCAGAATCATATGCCGCGCGCTTTCGCCGTTCTGGCCGCCTCCCACCGTCATGATCGGCCGGTGGCCGATACCGTGATCCTCGATTACGCCCAGCGTAGCGCGCGGAAGATCGCGGTTACCGGCAGCAAGGGCAGCGCCATCGAGATCGATATGGATGAGCCGGTGCGCCTGCGCACCGACGATCTGCTGGTTCTCGACGACGGCAGTCTGGTGGAAGTGGTGGCGGCGCCCGAGCCGCTGATCGAGGCGCGGGTGGCAGACGTGGCAGCGCTGGCACGGCTGGCTTGGCATCTCGGCGACCGCCATGTGCCGGTGCAGGTGCTGGCTAACCGCATTCGTGCGCAGCGCGACCCTGCGATTGAAACTTTGCTGAAGTCGCTCGGCGCAAAACTGACGATGATCGAAGCGCCCTTCGAGCCGGAAGGCGGCGCCTATGCGTCATCGCATGGGCACAGTCATGATCACGATCATGAGCACGACCACGATCATGGCCATGCGCACGGCCACAAGCATCACCACGATCACTGATTACGATACCCTTGCGTACCGAGCGGATAGCCGGGCATCAAATCGTAGGGATGCTTCCAGCCGGGCAGGGCCTTCATGCGCTCGCACCAGGCGCCGATCGCCGGATGGTCCTTGCCGATATCGAAGCCGAACTCTTCGGCCGGATAATAGAGATAGGCGGTCAGCGAGACATCGGCGATGGTCGGCCGCTCGCCGAGCAGGTAGGGCG
>JACQDO010000456.1 GCA_016201085.1 Hyphomicrobiales bacterium
CATCTGCCGGCCCATGGCAAAAGCACGGGCATCACCGCGGTCGATCATGGCACGGGCGACCACGGCGGCACGCGATCGTAGGTCGGGAAGCCGGTCAAGATCGATGTTATCTAGAATGCGCACGCGATAGGACCGAAGTGCCTTATCGTAGAGCACCCTTAACTCCTTGTTGGCCCGATGCGCTGCGCGTAGCCGGGAAGCAATTGCCAGAATCTCATTGCGAGCCGAGGGCGGGATAAGCACCTCAACTCGGGCAAGGTCCGCTGCTCCGCCTTCGCTGCGATACTTTTGGACGCGCTTATGGGCGGCGATCATGTAGGCATCCCTCTTTTGCAGATCATATAGATAACACATGTAACCCGGTTACGCAAGATAATATCACGGTTACATAATATAATACATTGAAAGTACTACAATATTTATATAATCAAAAAATACGAAAGGGCCTGGAAGGCTGCCCATGCAGGATCGTGTGCATCCTCGATACCGACATGTCGGTGGAGGCGGTGGGCGACGCGGCCAAGGCTATTTTCGCGCGCTAGGTTTTTTCTTGCGCGCCGGCGCGGGTTGCTTAAGCCGCGGATCGCGCTTGTTGCTCTGCAAGGTCAATTGTATAGCCTCGCGCAGCAAAGCGTATTTCGATTTCGGCCATTGCGCGACATGGATATCGGCGAGCAACTTGGCCGAATTGCCGAGCACGATAATGCGGTCGCCGACGCCGATTGCCTCCTCAAGCTGATGCGTGATCAGGATCGCGGTCGAGCCGCATTCGCGCGCCAACGCCAGGAAGGTTTCGCGCAACTCGGCCGCCGTCACCTCGTCGAGATGGCCGAAGGCTTCGTCCGCCAGCAATATGTCGGGCTGCACCACAAAGGCGCGCGCGATCGCCACGCGCTGGCGCATGCCGCCGGACAGCTCGTGCGGAAAAGCATTGGTGAAGGCGCCAAGGCCGAGGCGCTTGAGCCAGTTGAGTGCGCGCTCGCGCTGCTCGCTCTCCGGCAGGCCGATCAACTCGAGCGGCAGCTTGGCGTTGTCGAGCGCCGAACGCCACGGCAGCAGGCGGTCCTGCTGGAACACGGTGGCGATCTTGCCGCGGAAATGATCGAAGTCGGCATATGGCGTCTTGTCGCCGATCTGGATCGAGCCTGCCGTTGGCGTCTCCAGTCCGATCATCATGTCGAAGAAAGTGGATTTGCCGCAGCCGGTCTGGCCGACGATCGCCACCACCTCGCGCGGCGCAATGGTGAGATCGAGCCGGTCGATGGCGACCACCGGCTGGCCGCTGGTGGTCTGCCGGAACACCTTGCGCAAGCCACGCACGGCAATAGGCGGAGGACCGCGCTCCGCCCGCGCCGTCATGGCCGCCACCGCAGCAGTCTGGCTTCGATCTGGGCGACGATGGCTTCCAGCAGGAACAGCAGGGCGACCAGTACGATGGTCCAGGCGAACACGTCGGCGACCGAGAACAGCTCCTGCGCCACCGACAATTGATGGCCGATGCCGGTGACCGCGCCGACCAGTTCGGCGATGGTGACGACGCGGATCGCCAGGCTGATATTGACCTTCCAGCTCGTGAAGATGGTCGGCACGATCGCCGGCAGCATCAGCTTGCGGAAGAATTGCCAGGTGGTCGGCCGGAACGACTGCATCATGTGGCGCAGCTCGCGCGGCACGCTGCGCATGGCGTCGTGCGTGTCGACCAGGAACACCGGGCCGCACACCACCAGCAGCACGAAGCCGATGCGGAATTCGACGCCGGGAAACCACAGCACCGCGAACAAGATCCACGACACCACCGGCACCGCCATCAAGATGCGGAAAATCGGATGCAGGTATTTTTCCAACGCTTCCGAGCGGTACATCGCCATCGCCATGGCGACGCCAAGCACGAACGAGATCGCCAGCGCGCCGATGACGCGCGCCAGCGTGACGACGACGTCGATCGGCGTGATGGTGGCGATGCTTCGCGCGATGCGCACCAGGCTCGGGATGGCGAAGGGCGGAATCCCGAGCGCCGGCGCCAGATGCGACATGACTTCCCAGACGGCGGCGAAGACCAGCAGCGAGACGACAGTCTGACGCGGAAAGGTCAAAGAGGGGTAGGAAGCCGGAATGGACCCGTGCAGTTCCTCATGGGACATAGAAGATCTTCTCGTCCGGCATCTTCTCGTAGAACCCGGCCTTCACCGCGCGCTCCATCATGTCGCTGATCGATTTCTTGGTGGCCGGCTCCCAGGCCGGCTTGATGATCATTTGCAGCCGCTTGCTCGCCAGCGCGGCGGTCAGGATGCCGGGCGGCAGCTTGAGCGTCTCGTTGGCGATCTTGTCGGCCTCCGCCGTATTCGACAGCATGAACGCCGCGACGTCCTGCAGCGCCGCCACCAGCATCTTGTGCGCATTGGGGTTTTTCGCGATGGCGTCGGCGCGCATGGCGGTCACGATTTCCCAGCCGTCGGCGCCGGTGATTTCCTTCCAGCCCTGCGCGCCGTTGAAGATCATCTTCCAGGTCGGATTCTGCCGGACAATGATGCTGGCAAGCGGCTCGATCACCAGCGCGGCCTCGAC
>JACQDO010000457.1 GCA_016201085.1 Hyphomicrobiales bacterium
CTTGCCGAAATCGCCCTCCTGGCCCAGGAAACGCTTGATGTCGGGGTTGGTGGAGCCGGCCATCTGGTCGACGTTGGCCTTGGTGACGCCGAGTTCCTCGGCGTTCAGCAGCGCGTAGTGCACCCACTTGGCGATGGTCAGCCACTGCGAATCGCCCTGGCGCACGGCCGGCCCGAGCGGCTCCTTGGAGATGATGTCGGGAAGAATGATGCTGTCGCTGGCATTGGCCAGGCGCAGCCGCTCGGCATAGAGCCCGGAGGCGTCGGTGGTGTAGGCATCGCAGCGCCCGGCGTCATAGGCCTTGATCGCTTCGTCGGCGGTGGCGAAGGTGACGGTCTTGAGCTGCATCTTGTGGGCGTTGAAATAGTCGGCGAGGTTAAGCTCGGTTGTTGTGCCCTGCTGCACGCAGACCGAGGCGCCGGCAAGTTCAAGCGCCGAATTCACCTTCAACGCCTTGCGCACCATGAAGCCCTGGCCGTCGTAATAATTGACGCCGGTGAAATTGAGACCGAGCGAGGTGTCGCGCGACGAGGTCCAGGTGGTGTTGCGCGCCAGCAGATCGACCTCGCCGGTTTGCAGCGCGGTGAAGCGATCCTTGGCGGTGAGCGCGACGAATTTCACCTTGGACGGATCGTTGAAGATCGCGGCGGCGACCGCGCGGCAGAAGTCGACGTCGAGGCCGGTCCACTTGCCCTGCGCGTCCGGCAGCCCGAAGCCGGCCAGCGTGCCATTGGAGCCGCAATTGAGGATGCCGCGCTCCTTCACCGTTTTCAAAGTCTGCGCCGACGCGCCATGCGCGGCCAAGACCACGGCAAGCGCGAGAATGCTGGCGATTTTTTTCATCTGGTGGCCCCTTTACGCGTTTCGGAAGGCGGCGCTCCTTGTTGGACCGTCCAAACATCCCGCCGCCGCCGGCCTCGGTACCGCGGCGGAAAAACGTCAAACCCTGGCTTAATTCCCCACAATTCCCCAAGCCTGCCGATTTCCGGCATCTCAGAACGATCGGGATGGCAGGTCAAGGGGTTGACGCTTGTGGCGGATGCGGACGTATATGCCTGTCACACTGCGGTTCCACGCAACCGCTCAGGAGACCGGACCTCACCAGCCATGGCGAAGACGCCCAAAAACCCGCTCAAACCGGAAACACGCCTGGTTACTTCAGGCCGCGATCCGCAAGCTTATCACGGCTACGTCAATCCGCCGGTTTACCATGCTTCAACTCTTCTTTATCCCACCGCCGAGGATCAGGTCGCCCATCGCGGCCGCTACAGCTACGGCCGCCGCGGCACCCCCACCTCGGAAGCGCTGGAAGGCGCCCTCGCCAGCCTTGAGGGCGAAGGCTGCGCCGGCGTCGCGCTGCTGCCCTCGGGATTGGCGGCGATTGCGACCGCGCTGCTGGCGACCGCCGGCGCCGGCGACCACATCCTGGTGAGCGACAGCGTCTATCGGCCGACCCGCAATTTCTGCGAGGGCGTGTTCAAACGCATGGGCGTCGAGACGACTTATTACGATCCGCTGATCGGCGCCGATATCGCCAAGCTGTTCAAGCCGAACACGCGCGTGGTGTTTGTCGAAGCGCCCGGTTCGCAAAGCTTCGAGATGCAGGACATCCCGACAATCGCCCAGGTCGCGCATGACAAAGGCGCGCTGGTCCTGATGGACAATACCTGGGCAACGCCGCTTTATTTCCGCGCCTTCGACAAGGGCGTCGATCTGTCGATCCAGGCCGGCACCAAATATATCGGCGGCCATGCCGACCTCATGTTCGGCTGCGTGTCGGCCAATGCGGCAACGCTGAAGGCGCTTAAAGATACGGTCTACACCATGGGCCTGTGCGTCGGTCCCGACGAC
Source organism: Hyphomicrobiales bacterium (assembly GCA_016201085.1). Classification (GTDB taxonomy): domain Bacteria; phylum Pseudomonadota; class Alphaproteobacteria; order Rhizobiales; family Xanthobacteraceae; genus Pseudolabrys. The sequence continues at coordinate 1,852 of JACQDO010000457.1, forward strand.
ATGTATCTGGCGCTGCGCGGCTTGCGCACACTGGGTTTAAGGCTGGCGCGTCATTACCAGTCCGGCCTGCGTATCGCGCGCTGGCTCGAGCAGCGGCCGGAAGTGTTGCGCGTGCTGCATCCGGCGCTGGAGAGCAACCCCGGTCATGCAATCTGGCAACGGGATTTCACCGGCGCCTGCGGGCTGTTCAGCATCGTGCTCAAACCCGCCAATCAGAAGTCCGTCTATGCCTTCATGAACGAGCTGACGCTGTTCGGCATGGGCTATTCCTGGGGCGGCTTCGAGAGTCTGGTGATTTCGTTCGATTGCAGCGAGTACCGCACCGCCACGAAATGGGCGCCGGGCGGCCCGACGCTGCGTTTCCACATCGGCCTGGAAGACCCGGACGACCTGATCGCCGATCTCGAACGCGGCTTTGCCGCCTTTGCGGCGGTTGCCGGATAGAGTACGCTGCAATCATAAGAGGTGTATCTGAACTCGGCTTACGCCGAGGCAATCGCCCGCTGGCGCCGCAGAACACGGCGCCAACAAAAACAAATGGTGCGTCCATCACAGGGAGAAAACTCACATGAACATGAAACACGCCGTCATCGGCATACTCGCGGCCGTCTGCTTTGTTGCAACGTCGGTATTGCTGCCAAGTCTCGGACACGCCCAAGCCGACCCGAAAGTCGCGAAATCAATGGCGGACTTGAAGGCGGCAACCGCGAAACTGGGCGCGCCCAAGCTCGAGGGCAAGGAAGCCGTCAGCGGCAAGGATGCCTCCGCGCTCTACTTCGGCACGAGCAAAATCAACAACAATTTCGATGTCGTCGACGCGGTGGTGAAAGCCAACGGCGGCACCGCCACGCTGTTCGCCAAGACCGGCGACGAATACGTCCGCGTTTCCACCAATGTGCCCAAGGATAATGGCCGGGCGACCGGGACCATCCTCGACCCCAAGGGCAAAGCCATCATAGAAATCAACGCCGGCAAAGCCTTCTACGGCGAGGTCGACATTCTGGGTAAGCCTTACGTCACCGGCTATGAGCCGATCAAGAACGCCGCCGGCGCCGTCATCGGCATTTATTATGTCGGCTACGCGAAATAATTCGACGCGATAACTTTTACACCGTGAATTGCCAGGCTTCGCAAGAAGCCTGGCGGTTATTTATGCGGCAGCGGCACCAGCCTGCCGTTCGCGTTTGATGAAATAGAGATTGCGCAGATAGACGAACACGCCGAACCCCTGCCCCAGGATGAACACCGGATCCTTGATGTAAAGCGCGTAGCCGAACAGCAGCAAGCCGCCGCCGATGGAAAAAAACCAGAACGCCAACGGAATGACGCTCTTGCCGGCACGTTCGGATGCGATCCATTGCACCACGAAGCGCATAGTGAAGAGCGCCTGCCCGCAATAGCCGAGCAGCACCACCCAGGTGAGCTTCACCAGGAACACGTCGTGAAAATAATTGCCAAATGATTGTGATAAATCGACCAGCATGAGATTTTTCCTTTAATTGCGCGTGATCTTGTCCGACCTTGCTTCGCCCGCCGAAGCGGGCTTCGCGAAGGCGGGAAACCGGTTCCCTACCCTCGGATCAAGTCCGAGGGCAAGCTTTTCGGGATCACGCGCTAATCCTCCACAATTTCCGGAACGCGCTTCTTGCGGCGGATCAGCCACCACACGCCGGCGAGATCCATGATGCCGACCCAGAGCCGGTCCCACATTCCGTAGTTCGACACGCCCGTGCCGCGCGGCCGGTCGACCACGTCGACATAGCCGATGATGTAGCCGTCGCGCCGTACCAGCGCCGGCAGGAACCGGTGTAGGCCGTCGAAATACGGCAGACTCAGGAACATGTCACGGCGGAACGCTTTCAGGCCGCAGCCGGTGTCGCGGGTGCCATCGCGCAGCACGGCGCCGCGCACCGCGTTGGCGATACGCGACTGCAGCTTCTTGAAGCCGCCCGACTTACGCCCGACCCGCTGGCCCGCGATCAGCCCGACTTTGCCGCCACCCGCTTCGAGCGCGCGCAGCATCGCCGGTATGAAGGCGGGATCGTTCTGCCCGTCGCCGTCGAGCGTCACCACCAACGGCGCGCGTGCCGCGGCCACGCCGCTGCGCACCGCGCAGGATTGGCCGCAGGATTGCTTGTGACGCACCCGGCGCAGCCAGGGATGTAGGGCCATCAGCCGTTTGAGCTCGGCCTCGGTGCCGTCGCTGGAGCCGTCATTGACGTAGACCACCTCGAACCGCCATTGGCCGTCGAGCGCCTTGGCGATCTCGGCCACCAGCGGGGCGATATTGCCGGCCTCGTTGCGGACCGGCACCACGACGGACACTGCCGGGTCGTTCGTGTTCATTTTCCTGATCCCGTGGGCCGCTGCGCCCGCTTATTATTAAGCTAATAGCTCGCGGGCAACCGCTTTGATGCGCTTGAACGAAGGGCCCGGCAATTGATGCAGCTTGCCGTCCGGCCCGATCGAGAAACCCAGGCCGCGCAGCGCAAAATAGCGGCGCACCAGCACCGCACCCAGCACCCCGACCAGGGCGCCGGCCGCCACGTCGGTGGGATAATGTGCCGTCACCACGATCCGGCTGGCCGCGATCAGCAGCGCATAGATCAGCAGCATCGTCCGCGCGCGCGGCCACAGCCAGCCGAATATCACCAGCACCGAGAACGCCGTGGTGGCATGGCCGGACGGCAGACTGGCATAGGCGGCCGGCCAACTGAACGGACTGAACAGCGTCGGATCGACACTGCCGCCGACGCCGGGCCGCGCCCGTCCGAAAAGGTGTTTCACGACGTTCGTGAAGATGCCCGGCACGGCAATCGCCGCGAAAAGGAATCCGACGCGCACCATCACCGCCGCCAGCACACGCTGCGACATGCGCGAAAGGCCCGGCAATGCCGCCAGACCCAGAAACAAAATACCGAGCGGCCAGAGGAACCAGCCCGACTTGCCGAAATCGGTGATCGCGTCGAAGAACCACACCAGCCAGCGCGGCAGATAGGCGACCGCCTCGATGGCGGCGGCGTCGATCAACACCATCCCGAGCAGAAAGACGGCCACCACCGCCGCCGCGGCGACGGCGAGCTGTTGCAACGACGGCAGCCAGGGTTTCGACCAATACCGAGGCGCACGAGATTTCGCCGGCCGCGCCAAGATCTTCAGCGCCGTGACTACGTTGCCGGCACCACGCCGCAGCGGCGACGCCGACGTGCCCCCTACTGGCGAATTCAGGCCGTTGGTCGCGCTCATGGCTGCTCCGCCGAACGGAACACCGTCATCACTACCGGCTTGCCGTTGCTGATATTGAAGCCCTCGATGCGCTGGGTGCGCGTGTAACGCAATCCGAGCGCATCGGCGCGCTGCACGAAGCTGCGCTCGCTGCGTATATCGATCAGCGCGAAATGGCACGGACCCGTGCGCAGGAATTCGGCGGCGCCGGCGCCGTCGGTGAAGCGGGTCTCGGTGCCGAGCAAAAACACCAAGCTCGGCTCCTGATAGGCAAAGGTCGATGCCGCATGCGGCTGATCGCAGCCGGCCGCACGCACTTCCGCGGCGATCAGCGCACTCGGGAACAGCGCCGGCAGCGCGGGAAAGGTCACCGCATAGGCGGCGATGGCGACAAACACCGACGACATCATGGCGCGCAGCAACGAGCGCTCGGCGCCATCGACTTCATAGAGCCACCAGGCGAACAGGCCGAAAATCACCGCCGCTGCCGCGAACGGCCACGCGATAATGCCGAGATCGCGGCCGATGGCGATGAAGCCGACGGCCATCGCGATGGTGATGAGCGAGGGGAAGATGAACCAGCCGATGGTGCCGCGCACCATCCAGCGCGCCTTGGACAAGGCGCCCCTCTCAAGAATGCCGGCGATCAAGATGGCGATGGCGGGATAGAGCGGCAGCACGTAATGCGGCAGCTTGGTCATCACCGCTTCGAACACCAGCCAGGATGGGATCAGCCAGGCCAGCAGGAATTGGGCGCCGGGCTCACGCCTCGCCTTCCACACCATCGGCGCGGCCAAGGCCGCCAGCAACGACCCCGGCCAGAACGTCACAAAGAACAACGCCAGGTAAAGGCCCGGCGGCGCGCCATGCGCCTCCTGTCCGCTGGCGACCTTGGCCAGCATGTCCTCGCCAATCGCCTTCACGAAGAAGCTGTCGCCGGACTTGGCAACGATGGCGACGAACCAAGGCATCACCAGCACGATGAGCCAAATCAGTCCGGTCAACGGACGCAGCCGCCAGATCCAGCGTGCCGAGCGATCGACGATCGACACCGTCAATGCCGTGAGTGCGACGAACATCAGGATCAGCGGACCCTTGAGCAGCACGCCAGCGGCGAGCGCGGTCCACAGGATCGCCGGCAGCTTCCAGCCGACCGGCGTGGCCGGCGTGCGCCGCGACGCCAAATAGATGCGCGCCATCGCGCCCATCGCCGCCATCGAGGTGAACAACAGCATGGCGTCGGTCTTGGCCAGCCGC
>JACQDO010000458.1 GCA_016201085.1 Hyphomicrobiales bacterium
AAATGGGCAGATCGCGGTGGGGGATCGGCACTAGCCTTGCCCACCGTCGCGGGCGGCGGTTGGCCGTCGCAATCAATGCGTTAGTCCAGCGGGGCTATTCGCGCCGCGTCGCCAGCCAGTGCTTGAGATAGAGCCCAGCCAAGGCTTTATCGTCCTCGGTCGCCTGCTGGAAGGCGCTGTCGTAGAGCTTGCCGATCCAGGCCTCGTCGGTGGTGCGGGCGTTGCCTTTGGCGAGCGTCAGCCACATCAGGCCGCGCGCGGCCTGGCGCGGAATGTTGTCGCCGGTAAACAGCATGGCCCCGAGCATGGCCTGCGCCGAGCATTGTCCCTTCTGCGCCGACAGGCCGAACCAGCGCGCCGCCGTGCGCGGGTCTTGCGGAACGCCGACGCCGTCGAGATAAAGCCGCGCCAGATAATATTGCGCGTCGGGATCGCGGAAATACGACGCCGCATAGGCGAACATCTCGCGTGCGCGTTCCGGATCGCGTGCGACCGGCGTCTTCGGGATGCCGTCGAGATAATAATGGCCGAGCGCGACGAAGGCGTTGGCGACAAAGCGCGCTTGCGGCGTGTTGGGGTTGTCCTCGGCATGGCGGTCGGCGATGCTGCGGAAATAGTTGAACGCCTTGAGATCGTTGCGCGCCACGCCCTCGCCGTCGGCATACATGCGCCCTAACTTCCACTGCGCCAGCGCATGGCCGTTTTCGGCGGCGTATTCGAGCGAGTGCACCGCCTTGGCGGGTTCGCCCGCTTTCAGCAAGCGCGCGCCGGAGCGGAACGCATCCATCGGCGTCACCGCCGGCGCCAACGCCATCGCATCCTCGCTCCTGTTGCCGTCGAACGCGAAGGCCGGCGCAGCCACCAGAACCACGCCGAACACCGTCACGCGCAACAGGGCATCAAATATCCGCATAACACTCTTTCTCACCCGCCCCGCCGGGATGGGTCACCGCGCCCTTGACGGCGGGCCCGACCTGCTGGGCGTATTTCCACAAATAACCGGAACCGAATTCCGCCTCGCGCGCCTTCCATTGCGTCTTGCGCTTGGCGAGTTCCTCGGCCGACAGCCTGACCTCGATGGTGCCATTGTCGGCATCGAGTTCGATGACGTCGCCGTCCTTGATCAGCGCGATCGGCCCGCCGACCGCCGCTTCCGGCCCGACATGGCCGACGCAGAAACCGCGCGTGGCGCCGGAGAAACGTCCGTCGGTGATCAGCGCCACCTTGTCGCCCTGGCCCTGGCCATAAAGTGCGGCCGTGGTCGATAGCATTTCGCGCATGCCGGGACCGCCACGCGGTCCCTCATAGCGGATCACCAGCACATCGCCGGCCTGGTATTTCTTGTTCTTGACGGCTTCGAAGCAGGCTTCCTCGCCATCGAAGCAGCGCGCCGGACCGGTGAATTTCAGGCTGCCGGTCATGCCGGCGATCTTCACGATGGCGCCTTCCGGTGCGAGATTGCCTTTCAGGCCCACCACACCGCCGGTCGCCAGCAATGGCTTGTCGGCCGGACGCACCACGTCCTGGTCCGGGTTCCATTTCACCGACTTGAGATTTTCCGCGATGGTGCGGCCGGTGACGGTCATGCAATCACCGTGTAGGAACCCGTGGTCGAGCAAGGTCTTCATCAGTAGCGGCACGCCGCCAGCTTCGAACCAATCCTTGGCAACATAACGGCCGCCCGGTTTCAAATCTGCGATATATGGAGTCTTTTTGAAGATTGCGGCGACGTCGAACAGGTCGAACTCGATGCCGCATTCATGCGCGATCGCCGGCAGGTGCAGCGCGGCATTGGTGGAACCGCCGGAGGCGGCCACGGTTGCCGCGGCATTCTCCAGCGCCTTGCGGGTGACGATATCGCGCGGACGGATGCCGGAAAGAATGAGATCCATGACCTGCGCACCCGCCGTCATGCAAAAGGCGTCGCGGATTTCGTAAGGCGCCGGCGCGCCGGCCGAATAGGGCAGCGCCAGGCCGATGGCTTCCGATACGGTCGCCATGGTGTTGGCGGTGAACTGCGCGCCGCAGGCCCCGGCCGACGGACAGGCAACCTGCTCGAGGCCGAGAAGATCCTCGTCCGACATCTGTCCAACCGAATGCTTGCCAACCGCCTCGAACACGTCCTGCACGGTGACCGGTTTGCCCTTGAAAGTTCCGGGCAAGATCGAGCCGCCATAGATGAAGATCGACGGCACGTTGAGCCGGCACATCGCCATCATCATGCCGGGCAGCGATTTGTCGCAGCCGGCGATGCCGACCAGCGCGTCATAGGCATGGCCGCGCATGGTGAGTTCCACGCTGTCGGCAATCACTTCGCGCGACGGCAGCGAAGACTTCATGCCGGAATGGCCCATGGCGATACCGTCGGTGACGGTGATGGTGCAGAACTCGCGCGGCGTTCCGGCGGCGGAGGCGACGCCCTTCTTCACCGCCTGCGCCTGGCGCATCAGCGCGATGTTGCAGGGCGCGGCCTCGTTCCAGCAGGTGGCGACGCCGACAAAAGGCTGGTGAATCTGCTGGGTCGTAAGACCCATGGCGTAATAATACGAACGATGCGGCGCACGGCTCGGCCCCTCCGTCACGTGACGGCTGGGCAGCTTGGCTTTGAGATTGGTCTTTGCGTCCATAGTCCTGGTCGAGCCCCCGCCCTGCTACCGCCGCCGGACTGTCCGGACGGCATTCACGAAGGCTCCTTTCCGGGTAAAACCGGAAGTCCCGCAACGGCTTGCGGCCATTGCGCGGGTCCCCTTCGATGTCATGGAAGGGTATGGCCAAATCGCGGCGCTGACTGGTTCAATGGGGGGTATGGCTTAAATGTTCTAAAGGTGTTGCAGACAAGACACAGAATCTGATCCCGACATGGCGGCGTCCCCCAAAATTCGACGTGATTTCTTCAACCGCTCCGTCCACCGGGTGGCGCCCGAGCTGATCGGGGCGACGCTGCTGGTGGACGGGGTCGGCGGCGTCATTGTCGAGGTCGAGGCCTATCACCATACCGACCCGGCGGCGCACTCCTACACCGGCCGGACCGAGCGCAACGCCGTGATGTTCGGACCGCCGGGCGCCGCTTACGTCTACCGTTCCTACGGCATTCACTGGTGCCTGAATTTCGTCTGCGAGGCGGAAGGCTCGGCCAGCGCCGTGCTGATCCGCGCGCTGGAGCCGACCGAAGGGCTTGCCCCGATGCGGCGGCGGCGGGGCTTAAGCGACGAACGCGCGCTCTGCTCCGGGCCGGGGAAATTATGTCAGGCGCTCGGCGTCAGCATCAAACACAACGGCCTCGTACTTGACCGCGCGCCATTCGAGCTGCGCGCGCGCCAGCATAAGCCGGAGATCGTCATCGGCCCGCGCATCGGCATCAGCAAAGCGGTGGACCATCCCTGGCGCTATGGGATGAAGGGATCGAAATTCTTGAGTAAGCCGTTCAAGACTTAAGGCGAAACCCGGCATCGAAGCCGAAATCGCGCTTGGCCTTCTCGCTGGAAACCGCGCCGTCGTCTTCCGCGACATTGTAGATGCCGCGCTTGGCTTTGCCGAGCGCGAGCAGCGCGGCGTGCGCCGCCGCATCGACATGCAAGCCCGGCGCGCCGCGCTTGTCGCGCTCGAACCAGGTGTCGGGACCGTAGAGTAGGCCGTAGCGCAACACGATACCCTCCGGCATTTCGAGCGTCGCTTCTTCCAGCGCTTGCACACCTTGCACCGTGCGCCGACGTGCGCCCGTAGCGGCAAGATCGAGCGGATCGCTTTCAACACGCAGGCAATCGCCTGGCGCGTAAACGAAGGCGATGCTCTGAGCGATCAGCCGCTTGACACCGGCGGCCTTGGCGGCGGCGACAAGATTGCGTGTGCCGTCGATGCGCAGTCGCGCATTGCGATCGAGACCCGTTTCATAATCGGGCGTGCCCGGCGCACTTGGCAGGTCGGTAAGCTGATGCATGATGAGCCGAGGCTTGGCCGCCTGCACCACACGCAGCAACGCGTCTGCATCGAACACATCGACCAGCACCGGCGCGGCGCCTTGCGCGGCAATGGCGGCGGCCTTGGTGGGCGAACGCGTTGTGCCGATCACATGATGTCCGGCCGCGACCAGAAGCGGCACCAGCCGGCGTCCGATCGCGCCGCTTGCTCCAGCAAGAAATATATTCAAAGACGCCGCCCTTAATATGCGATGATGAATTCGCACCCGGCGGCCGTTGGGAACCGCCGCATGATACGGCCGCTCGCAAGTTCAAACTCCAACGTGACGGCGGCATCGTGGCAACACACATAAGCGTGATAGCCGTCGCCGGCAAATCCAAATCCCATCGGCGCTTTGGGCGTGGTTAAGCCGGCGATCTGCTTGAGTGTATCCGCGGCAAAAACAGCGGCAAAGTTGTCGACATGCGACGAAACGCACACATAACGTGCATCCGGCGACACCCGCACGCGGCGCAGTTGGTTGGTTTCACCCGGTGCGCCGGCGATTGTTAATGTTTCGCGCAATGCGTGCGTGCGCGTGTCGAACATGTGCACCACTCCCTTCCGATGCGCGCAGACGAACAGCGTCTCGCCGTCCGGCGTGACTGCAATTCCTTCGGCGCCATGTGGAATTGGAATCATGCCGATGACGCGGCGTCCGTTCAGATCGACGACCGCCACCGTCGCCGTGGTCTTGAACGAAGCGAACAGCTTGCCGGTGGCATGGCTGATCGCGATCCAATGCGGCGAACCGCCGAGCGCGACGCGCTCGACCTTGTCGGTGAACGGATCGATGGCCAGCACCGCGTTGCCCAGTTCGGCGGTCGACCACAGCGTGCCACGCACGTCCATCATCAGCGAATGCGGCGCCAGCGCGTCGCAGATATCGATGGTGCGCTCTAACGATTTCGCAGCGAGATCGATCACCGCGATGCGGCGGTCGGGATCCTTGTTTTTGCCGAAGATGCCGCCGCCATAGACCGAGGCGTAAACTTTTTTGCCGTCGGGCGAGCGCACCATCTCATGCGTCGAGCCCGGCATGTCGAGCTCGCAGGTTGGCGCCAGTGTGGCCGCGTCGAAAAACTGGACCTTGTCGGCGCTCTTGGCGGTCAGAATCAGGTTCGGCCCGCCCGGGCGATTGTTGGGATCCACGGCCGCATCAGTTCGCCAAGGGATCGGGGCCGTATTGGTTCGGCCCCTCCTGGCCGACGCGGATATAGACAAAGATCAGTTGCGCCAGCCCAATCAGGAATGCGATCCCCCACAGAATTTCCGCCAGCAGCCACGCCATGTTGACGAAGCTGGTCATGAACAGTCCCAGCGAGAAAATGACCACGCCGGCGACCATCGGCACCAGATAAAGCAGGCTATACCAGCCGGGATAGCCGAGATCGTGGAATCGCTTGAAGCCGATACAAATGGTCCCCCACAGCAAGACGAGCGACACGAGCTGGCCGAGGATGGGAATCCATCCGAGCACGATATTGCCGACGACGATCGGCAGCACGCCATGCAGCCAGAACTGCCGGCGCGAGATGCGCCCGGACGGCGAGGTGAACAGCTTGATCCAATATTGCGAGGGCGGAAACCCTGCTCGCGCGACGGGCGCCGCTGCGGCGGCGGGATAGGCCGATTGCGCCGCAGCATAAGGCGACGGCTGGGCTGCGGCATAAGGCGACGGCGCGGCGCGCGTGGCCGTCAGCGGCGGCGGAGCGGGACGCGGCGCGGTGCGTTGCGGCGGGGCCTGCACCACGAAAATATCGATCGGCTGGCCTTCCCACATCTGGAATTCGACGGTCAGCCCAGGTTGCGCCTGGCCGTTGCGTACCTCCTTGGTCCAGTAGCTGTAGCGCTGTCCGTCTTCGGCCGAGAGCTGCCCGTAGGTCCCGTCGGGCGCGACCGCCACTATCACTCCACGCATGTTCAGCCCCCTGACACGTAAGTCGCTACGATACCGCGCCGCCGCCCGGCGCTGTCAAGCTTCAGACAGCGCCCTTCAACCGCTCCAGCGCCTCGGCGATCTTCGCCTTGCGGCCGACCGCCT
>JACQDO010000494.1 GCA_016201085.1 Hyphomicrobiales bacterium
GAGAGCTGGTCGTTCCGGCTCTACGCCGTGCGCTTCGGCAGCGAGGTCTACCGCTTCATCTTCGCAGCCAAGAACATGACCGCACAGGTCGACCGCGCGTTCCGCGAGTCGGTGTCGACGTTTCGCCGCATGAGCCTGAAGGAAACCGAGCAAGTCCGCCCGCTGCGCATCAAGATCGTCACCGTCGGCGCCCACGACACGGTGGAAAAGCTGGCGCGGCGCATGGCGAGCACGGATCACGCGCTCGACCGCTTCCGCGTGCTCAACGGGCTGGGCCCCGGCGAGCGGCTCAAGCCGGGGGAGAAAGTGAAGATCGTGGTGGAGTAGCCTCGTGTCCCGGGCGATTGGAGCGAGGGCACTAGCCCGAGCGGAATGAGACCCGGGACCCAGCGCAAGACTCTTCAAACAATACAAAAGGAAACGCCGCCAAATGGCGGCGTTAAATTTCTCCTGGGTCCCGGATCGTCGCTCCCCCGGATCAAGTCCGGGGTCGCTCGTCCGGGACACGAAATCCTCAACTCTCCCCCGCCTCGCAGTTGAGCGTGAACTCGCGCGGCACGTCGGGGCCCCACAGATAGAACGAATCCTCCGGCTTGTGGTCGGCGGCCGGCCAGAGTTGGTCCTTCGGGATGAAATCGATATCGCAGGAATATTCCGAGAAGCTGCCCCACGGGTCGCGCACATAGTGGAAATAATTGGAGCCGAGCACGTGGCGCCCGAGGCCCCAGCCCATGGTGTAGCCCTTGTCGTGCATGCGCATGGCGCCGAGCCCGATATCGTTGATCGAGCCGACGTCCCAGCTGCAATGATGGAAGCCGGGCGCGGAGGATTTCACCAGCGCCAGCATGTGATGATCGCTGCCGTGGATGCCGTGCATGAAGGCGATCGCATCGGAGGCGCGGTCGGACAGCCTTAAGCCCAGCGTGCGCTCATAGAACGCCATCGCGCTGGGCACGTCGCGGGTGAACAGCAGCACATGCGACAGCCGGCGCGGCCGCACCGGCGGCACCTTGACGCGCAGCGTGGCGCCGGCGACGCCGCCGCGCGACGTGATCCATTGGCTGACGGACTTGCCGTCGGGCGACACCTTGGGCGCCACCTTCACCTCGATCGGCACGCCTTCCGGATTGCAAAACCAGAAGCCGTTGCTCTCGAACCCCGGCGGCGGATCGATGAGCGCAATACCTTGTCCCTCGATGCGCGCCTTCAGCCGCGGCAGGTCGTCGGCGTAGCAGCCGAACGACAGATGATGCAGCGCCTTGCGCTTGGCGCCTTCCACCACCGAACCCCAGCGGTGGTCGTGGCCGAAGGTCTTGATCGCCAGCGCGTTGCCATCGCGCGCGATATCGAGCCCGAAAGTGCCGTAGAAATCCTCCGCCACCGATGCATCCGGCACCGCCAGCACGAACTGGTCGAGCGAATGCACGCCAAGCGCATCGCCGTCCTTGCTCGGCGCGACGTAACCCCGAATGGCGGTCATCGCGGGTTCCCTGGATCGTTCTTGTTTATTGATTGAACGACATTGTATCCGACGGCGCCGTCACGGCAACCCATAGCAAAGCCGCGATGGCGGAGCGCGGTCACGGCCGCAGATAAGCGTAACCCATCGATTGCAGCTCGGCGATGCGCACCACGCCGCCCTGGTCGACCTTGATGAAACCGGGCAGCAAGTCAATCAGCGCGACCTGTTGCGCTTTCATGGTGTTGCCGCAGGCATTGAGCTCAAGACCGCTCTTGGCGAAGTCACCGACATGTCGCGCCAGATCGGGCGACGCCGTTTTGGCATGGAACGCTTTCAGCGCCGGCCCGTGCACCACCAGCGCGATGGTCACCTTGTCCGGTCCGCCCATGCCGTCGAAATGATTGCGGATATTGCCGAGCACGAAGGCGACTTTGTCGAGATCGGACAGATGATAGACGACCTTCGCTTTGTCGGGCGCGGCCGCAGCCTGGCGCGTCGCGGAGGCGGCCGCGAACAGGCCGCCCACGCCAGCCAGCGCCGCCGTCAACATGTTGCGTCGATGCATAGAACTCTCCCCTCGATTAGCACGGCCGCCGTTATTTCTCGTCGAGCGCCGCGAGTTCGTCCTTCTTCGGCATCAGCGACTTGCATTCGTCGAGGCCGACGCGGTCGAGGCGGAATGCGCGGTCGTCGGCGCCGGCATTGAAGCCGGTGCGTTCCTCGTCCGGCTTGTCGTTGTTCCAGATGGCCAGGCGTTCGAGCCGCACCATCACCGATTTGTCGGCATTGACCATTTCGACCGAGAGGCCGCCGCCATCGCAATCGACGCCGCAGCCAAGCGTGAGCTTATCGGCCGTGTCCTGCGATGCCGTCGGGTGTCCGCAGCTTCCGCTTGAATCGAAATTTCCCTTGCGGTCGCTGAATTTCACGCCGAGCGAGAAACTGTAATTCAGCGCCTGGTCCTCCGGCACCGTTTCCGCGCTGACCAAGAGCTTCATCGCGGTCGTTTTCTGCTGCGGATGCCGGGCCAGATGCGCCGCGTCGTAGCGGCGGGTAAAGCAGGCGTAGGATTTGCCCTGGCTGGCGAGGTTGCCGGCGAACATTCGTTTGGCGAAGGCGTCGGTATCGCCGGCGTTCTCGGCGCGCGCCGCGCCGGCCGCCATGACGGTCACCGCCGACAGGATCGCCATCGTCGTCGCGCGAAACTGCATGATGTCACCGTTCGATAAACGGCCCATCGCGTTGCCTAACGGATTGGGCCCTTTGATCTTGGTCGGCGCCAGACGGCCCTAGGTTCAAGCCGGATCGGGGCCGGATTGAGGCCCTCGGCTAACAAAAAGCCCGGCATCGCTGCCGGGCTTTTCGTTATCCGTAATCTTCGCGGTGGCGGACCGTTAGGCCGCCTCTTCCTCAACCGCCTCGTCCGGACCGGCCGCCTCGTCGGCAGGCTTCGGACCGCGCCTAGGGCCCTTGGCGAGCGCCGCCTCGATTTCCTTGACGGCCTCGGTTTCGGTCACCTTCTGCACCGCCGCGATCTCGCGCGACAGCCGGTCGAGGGCGGCTTCGTACAGCTGCCGCTCGGAATAGGACTGCTCGGGCTGGGTGTCCGACCGGAACAGGTCGCGCACCACCTCGGCGATGGCGACGATGTCGCCGGAATTGATCTTGGCTTCGTATTCCTGCGCCCGGCGCGACCACATGGTGCGCTTGATGCGGGCGCGGCCCTTGAGCGTCTCGAGCGCGCGCTTGACCAGCGGGGCTTCCGCCAGCTTGCGCATGCCGACCGACACGATCTTGGCGGTGGGAACCCGCAGCGTCATCTTGTCCTTGATGAAGTTGATGACGAACAGTTCGAGCTTGGCGCCGGCGATTTCCTGCTCCTCGATGGCCAGAATCTGGCCGACCCCGTGGGCCGGATAGACGATGAATTCGTTGGTCTTGAAGCCTTGGCGCTGGGTGGTCTTCTTATTGCTGGGCATTACGGGCAAAA
>JACQDO010000495.1 GCA_016201085.1 Hyphomicrobiales bacterium
CCGGTGCTCAAGAAGCCGTTCGAGACCGACGAGATCGTCAAGATCGTCCAGGAGCTCAAGCTCGGTTTGCCGGCCGCGGTTGCGCACCGCATCAAACTCGACGAGGCACTCGATAAAAAATGGATCGAATTCTGGTATCAGCCAAAAATCGATCTGCGCAAGAAACAGCTGGCCGGTGCGGAAGCCTATGCCCGCGCCCGTCATCCGCAGCATGGCATCGTGCTGCCCGGCGCGTTCATGCCGGACGCGCAGGAATCTGCCTTGCTCAAATTGTCGGAGCTTGCCCTTATCAACGCGCTCAAGGCGGGCCTGAGCTTTTCCAATCTCGGCATCAACCTGCGCCTCACCGTCAACATTCCGGTACCCGCTTTGGTGAAGTTGCCGATCGAGGAAATCGTGCGCGCCCAGCGCGGTCATTCCGGCAAATGGGCCGGGCTGATCATCGACGTGCCGGAGGAACAGATCGTCACCGATCTGGGGCTCGCCGTCGAGCTGACCAATCGGCTGGAGCGGCATAATGTCCGGCTTGCGATCGACGATTTCGGCCGCGGCTTCTCGTTTCTCGCGCGGCTCGGTGAATTGCCTTTCGCCGAGCTTAAGATCGAGCGCAATTTCGTCAACAACTGCGGCATCGACAAGGTCAATGCGCCGCTCTGCAAGACCGTGATCGACCTCGCGCATAATTTCGGCCGCACCGCCGTCGCCATGGGTATCGAAAAGGCGGCGGATGCTATCGCCCTGGTCAGCATGGGCTGCGACTTCGGTCAGGGTTTCCTGCTCGGGCAGCCGATGCCGGAAGAGCGTTTCGTCTCGCTACTGCGCCAACGCGCGACCACGCAAGGGCGCAATTCGCCAGCTACTGCCGTGCCGCGAGCGCAACCTTGATCAGTGGGTCCAGGCGCCGCGGCGGTGGTAGGCGAAATTGTCCGAATACGACATGCCGTGCCGGCTAGCCGGTTTGGTCTCGGACAGCTGATAGGCTATGCCATGGCGCGCGCAATAGGCGATCGCCTCTTCCTTGCTGGCAAAACGCAGGCGTAATTGCTGGCGCATGTCTCCGGACGAGGTCCATCCCATCAGCGGTTCGACCTGGCGCGGCTCCTCGGGCTCGAAGTCGATCACCCAATCCTTGGTCTTGGCATGGCCGGACTGCATGGCGGTCTTGGAGGGCTGGTATATGCGCGCTGTCATGGGATGAAACCGTCGTTGGTAACGACGCCCTTATTAAGGCCATCGCTGGAGGCTGGCAATCTGCCGCCCGGGGCAGCGGACGCATTGATATGGCGCAAACGCGGCGGCGCGGCTCTGCTACAATCGCGTGGCCGGTCTGACAACAAAAAGAAGCGTCAATTTCAGGGCCAACGGGCTGGGCTGTCACCTGCCTGGCAACAGAGGGCGAGGAACCCACAATGAGGCGTTTATTATCGTTATTGATCGCCGGTGTCGTGCTCGGTACCCCGGTCGTTTCGCATGCGCAGTCCACGGCCGACTTTCCGAATCGGCCGATCCGGCTGGTTGTCGGCTTCGCGCCGGGCGGCGCCACCGACACGCTCGCCCGCTTGTTGACCGGGCCGCTAGGTCAGGAACTCGGACAAACCATCATTGTCGAGAACATCGCCGGCGCCAGCGGGTTGCTCGGCTGGCGCAACGTCGCATCCGCCACCCCGGACGGTTATACCCTGCTGCTGGCGGAAAACGCCGTCGCCATCCGGCCGGGATTCAAGGACATGACACCGGCCTTCGATCCGGTGACACAACTGGAAGCGGTGGCAGCGGTAGCACATTCGCCGCTCGCGCTCTGCGTGGCCGGCAATGTTGCCGCCAACAATCTCCAGGAACTGGTCGCCCTGTCGAAATCGACGCAGAAGAAACTCAACTATGCCTCCGCCGGCACCAGTTCGGTTGCCACCCTGGTCTGGGAAGTGGTCAAGGACGGCGCCAAGATCGAGGCGATCAACGTCCCCTATCGCGGCGGCGGTCCGGCCATGGCCGCCATCATCGCGGCACAGGTCGACATCATCATGGCCTCCAGCCAGGTGGCGAAACCATTGGTCGAAGACAAACGGATCAAGGCGTTTGCCGTCACCGGCAAGCGGCGCTCACCCGCGCTGCCGAACGTACCGACCTTGGCCGAGCTTGGCGTCAAGCACGCCGATGTCGATTTGCAGTTCTGGTTCGGCGTGTTCGGGCCGAAGGGCATGCCCGCCGATGTGAAAGGTAAGTTGGAGCGGGCCATCCAAAAAGCGCTGCAATCGCCTGCCCTGCGCGAGCGGCTGGCCACACTCGACATCACACCGGATTTTGGACCGGCGGCGGTCTTGCAAAAGCAGCTCGTCAACGAGATCAAGAACTGGAGCAGCTTCATCGAGGCCAAAGGCCTGACGGCGAATTAGCGCATGATCCCGAAAAGCATGTCCTCGACCCCGATCGGGGATGGGAACCGGTTTTCGGAAAAGATTATGCGCAAGCAAAATTGGAATTCGACATGAACCGCGGGCCTTGGATCGATCATTTCGGCGACAATTTTCTATGGTCGAACGCGACCCTGATCCTCAAGGGCATGGCGCCCTATGGCGTGGTTGCGCTCGAGGAGATCGACCGCGTCTGCGAAAAGTTGCGGGCGCGCGAAAGCGAGCCGGACCGCGGCCAGACCTGGAGGCAAGAGTGGCGCGCGATCGGGGACTTGATCGAGAAGCGCGGCGATGCGGCGCTTGCCAAGGGCCACAAGATCACCGCCGGCGATTATTATCTGCGCGCCGGTATCTATCATTATAACGCCGAACGTTTCCTCGTGCCGGGCGCCGACAAGAAGGCGCAAGGCGCGCACGCCTACAAGATCTGGCATCAAGGCATCCGGCTGCGCTGCCCCAATGTCGAATTCGTCGAAGTGCCCTATGAAGGCACCACGCTTCCAGCGCTGTTCATGAAGGCCCCAACTAGTGCGCCGGCGCCCACGGTCGTCGTGCTCAATGGCATGGACAACGCCAAAGAGATGAGCATCTTTTTCTGCGGCCTCGAATTCGCTCGCCGTGGTTACAACACCTTATGTCTCGACGGCCCCGGCATGGGCGAGACGCGCCGGATGCGCGACATGCCGAGCCGCTACGATTACGAGGTGCCGGGTGCGGCGGCATTCGACTATCTGCAAAAACGCCCCGAAGTGGACGGCAAACGCGTTGCCATCATGGGCTACAGCTTCGGCGGCTACTACTCATCGCGCATCGCGGCCTTCGAGAAGCGCTACGCCGCCTGCATCGCGCTGTCCGCGCTGCACTGGGACCTCGCCGCCTGGCAGCAGAAAATCAAAGACGCCAACCGGAACGCGCCGAAATCGGTCGCGCAGTCGAATTTCCAATGGCGCTGGGTCGCCGGCGCCAAGGACGAAGACGAAGGCATCGAAATCGCCAGGAAATTCGCCCTGAAGGACGTGGCCAAGCACATCGCCTGCCCGTTCCTCGTCACCCACGGCGGCAACGATCGGGTGGTGCCGGTCGAAAACGCACAGAAACTCTATGACGCGGTCGGCTCGACCAACAAGACCATCAAGATATTCACCACCGAGGAAGGCGGCGCCGAACATGCGCATGTCGACAACCGCCAGATCGGCATCGATTTTGCCGCCGACTGGCTGCAAGACAATATGTAGTTCAAAGGGTTAGATGGTCGGGGCGGCAGGATTCGAACCTGCGACCCTCTGCTCCCAAAGCAGATGCGCTACCGGGCTGCGCTACGCCCCGACAAACCTTTGCTTGCGCATGATCTTATCCGAAAACCGGTACCCACTTTTCGGGATCATGCGTTAATTGCGGGTTGGTACACACTTGCGGCTGGGCGGGCAACCGTCAGCGCCCGCTGAAGATCGGATGCGCTACCCGGTCGCCGGGGGCGATGCCGAGCTTGCGGGCGGTCCCGCCAATGACCTCCAGCACCGCGCGCACCGGCCCGCCGGACGGGATAACGCGCGTCGACAAGGGCTCGGTGTTCTCGGCAATGCGCAGGATGCGCCCATCGCCGCGGATGAACAGCATATCGAGCGGAATATAGGTGTTCTGCATCCAGAAGGAGACCTCCTGGTCGCGGTGGAAGTCGAACACGGTCCACCGTAAAACGCGCATGGCTTCGCCTTTACGCGCACGCCAAGTCAGCGGCAATGGGAAAATCGGCAATGGTCAGTGCGAGGCCGGCCCGAGCGACCCGCCGTCCGGATGGACCTCGGCCGCCATCAGCCCCTTAGGGCCGGGTCCGAAACGCACCAATACCGTCTGACCGGGCCGCAGCTCGGCCAGCCCATAGCGACGCAGCGTTTCCATGTGCACGAAGATGTCGGGCGTGCCCTCGCCGCGGGTGAGAAAGCCGAAGCCGCGCAAGCGGTTGAACCATTTCACCTGGGCCCGCTCGAGCCCGCTGGTCGCCTGCACCGTGACGTGGGTGCGTGGCGGCAGCATCTGTGCCGGATGGATCGCGGTGGACTCGTCCATCGAGATAATACGGAAGGCTTGCAAGCCCTTGGGACGTTGCAGCACCTCGCAAACCACCCGCGCGCCCTCATAGGCGGTCTGGAAGCCGTCGCGGCGCAGGCAGGTCACATGCAACAGCACGTCCGGGCTGCCGTCGTCGGGAATGATGAAACCGAAGCCCTTGGCGACGTCAAACCACTTGATGACACCGGTCATCTCAATGAGGGTACCGGTTTCGTCGATGAGTTCTCTGACCGTTCCCGATCGGAGATTGGGCCCAGGCATTTTTGATTCAACCCCGTCAGACGCCATAACGCCACGCGTCGTCGTATTTCAGGCGCCTCTTCAGGGCGCTTCACCGAATCTGTGGTTTCAAGATAACACCGGCCTTCGAACCGCAAAGTGCAAAATGTGCTTGCACACAGGCTGTGCACAGCGGAACGCCTTGCGAATCAGCGGGCGATGAAGGGCGCCAGCGCGTCACCGATATCGTCGCGCACCACCAGATCGGCCAGATCGTCGAACTCGGTCGGCTCGCGATTGACGATGACGAGGGCGGCGCCGCTGCGTTTCGCCATCAGCGGAAATCCCGCCGCCGGCCAGACCACCAGCGAGGAGCCGACGGCGAGAAACAGGTCGCAGCTCTTCGATAATTCCTCGGCGCGCTGCATGGCAACGGCCGGCATCGACTGTCCGAACGAGACGGTCGCGGTCTTGATGAAGCCGCCGCAGTCGCAATCCGGAGCATGCTGGCCGTTGGCGTCGAATTGCTCCTTCACCCAGGTGAGCTCGTAGCGCTGCGCGCATTCCAGACAGGTGGCGTAGGTCGTGTTGCCGTGTAATTCGACGACATCGCGCGGCGGGATGCCGGAATCCTGATGCAGATTGTCGATGTTCTGCGTCACCAGCGCCGGCACCTTGCCGGCACGGTAGAGCGAAGCGAGCGCGCGATGGCCGCGGCCTGGTTTCGCCTGGGCAAAACTCTCCTGCATGACGAAGCGCTGCCGCCAGGCCTCGTCGCGCATCTCGCGGCTCGCCACGAAGTCGCCGAACTGGATCGGCTGGTTCTTGGTCCACAGACCGCCTGGCGAGCGGAAATCGGGAATTCCGCATTCGGTGGAAATGCCGGCGCCGGTGAAGGGTACAATTGTCCGCGCGTCCGCGATCAGGTCGCGCAGTTTCGCAATCGCGGTTTCAAGATCGGGAGCGATCATTGCTATATAATGGCGCAAGCTCGGGCGGCTGCCCATCGTTCGTGAGGTTTCCACCATGAGATATCTGCACACCATGCTGCGCGTGCGCAATCTGGATGCCGCGCTCGATTTCTACTGCAACAAGCTCGGCCTCAAGGAAAGCCGTCGCCGCGTCGACGAGAAGAACCGCTACACGCTGGTGTTTCTGATCGCGCCGGGCGACGAGGCGCTGGTCGAGACCAGCAAGAAATCCGGCCGGCCCGGGCTGGAGGTGGAGCTGACCTACAACTGGGACAGCGAGGACTATGGCGAGGCACGTTATTTCGGCCACCTCGCCTATGAGGTCGACGACATCTACGCCACCTGCGAGCGGCTGATGCAGGCGGGCGTGACCATCAACCGGCCGCCGCGCGACGGCGTCATGGCCTTCGTGCGCTCGCCCGACAAGCATTCGATCGAGCTGCTGCAAAAGGGCGGCGCGCTGCCGCCGCAGGAACCGTGGACGTCGATGCCCAATACCGGCAAGTGGTAATTGGCCCGGTTCCCTTGCTGATGGCGGCGAAGCTCTTTATACGTCCCGCCTTATTCAGTTGCGCCCTTCGTCTAGAGGCCTAGGACACCGCCCTTTCACGGCGGTAACAGGGGTTCGAATCCCCTAGGGCGCGCCATTGCTTATCGCTCACGTCAATGTGACGCATGGCCACCATCATGGCAGCCATGCGCATAGTTGCTGCGACGCACGCAATATTTAACGTAGAAATTATAGGCTGGTCGGGACGTTGCATGTACATTTGCGCTGTCCTGCAACAAGCTCTTTCGAGGAGCGTCAGGCCATGACGATCAACAAGCACAATGTGGTGGCCGCCCTGCGGCGCGATGTCATTTTTGTCGGTAACGCCGTGGTCGCCGTCGTCTTCATCTGCTTTGCCAGCCTGGCGGTGGCCGCGGCCCTGCTCGATTTTTTGGCGCTGCGACATTAGCGCTGCGGATAAGCATGCCGCTGCCCATTGAAGTCCTCGATCGCGACACGTTCGCTGCCGTTGTGACCCGTGCGCGTGAGATAATTCGGGCCGATCGGCGATTTGCCGTGGCCGCCCGGAATATCGACCACATAAGTCGGCTGACATAGGCCCGACAGCCGTCCGCGCAAACTCCGCATCAACTCCTGCCCCGTGGCGATGTCGGTGCGCAGATGCGCGGTGCCGGGCGCAAGATCGCCGTGGTGCAGATAATACGGCTTGATCCGGCATTCGACGCACACGCGCATCAATTCGGCGAGCGCTGGCGCGCTGTCGTTGACGCCGGCGAGCAGCACCGTCTGTGCCAGCAGCGGCATGCCGGCATCGGCCAACCGCGCACAGGCCGCGCGCGCTTGCTGCGTCAGTTCGCGCGCGTGATTGACATGCAGCGCGAGGTAAGTCGGCTTGCCCTTGAGCTTGATGGCCCGCACCAACTCGGGCGTGATGCGCGAAGGATCGGCGATCGGCACGCGGGTGTGGATGCGCACGACCTTGACGTGCTCGATGTCGCCAAGCGCCCGCATGACCGTGCGCAGGCGGCGGGGCGACAATACCAGCGGATCGCCGCCGGTGAGGATCACTTCCCAGATTTCTGCGTGCGCGCGGATGTAATCGAGCGCACGGCTAAGCGCTTGCGCCGACAGCGCGTTCGGCTTGTCCGGCCCGACCGTTTCGCGGCGGAAGCAGAAGCGGCAATAGACCGCGCAGATATGCGTGAGCTTGAGCAGCACGCGGTCGGGATAGCGATGCACGATGCCTTCGAGCGGCGAATGCGCCTCGTCGCCGATCGGGTCGGCCAGCTCTTGCGGCTGCTGCACCAACTCGTCCGCGTGCGGCACGAATTGGCGCGCGATCGGATCGTTCGCATCGCTCGTATCGATCAGCGCGGCGAGCGCCGACGGCAGCGCCACTGCGTAGCGCGCGGCGACCTGTTCCACGGCGGCGCGCTCGCTTGGCGCGATCAGATGGCGATCGCAGAGTTGCGCGGCATTGCGAATTGTCTGTCTCATCGTCACGTCTCCAAATCCACCACCGGCGCCCAGATCACCTGCTCGATGTGGCTCGCCCCCGTCGCCAGCATGACCAGCCGGTCGAAGCCGAGAGCGATGCCGCTGGCCTGCGGCATCTGCGCGAGCGCGTCGAGGAAATCCTCGTCCACCGGATAGCGCTCGCCGTAGATGCGTTGCCTCGAAGCCATCGCCGCGGCAAAGCGCGCGCGCTGCTCGCCGACGTCGGTGAGTTCGCCGAAGGCGTTGGCGAGTTCCACCCCGCAAGCATAGAGCTCGAAGCGTTCGGCCACCTTGTCGCTGCCGGGTTTCGCTCGCGCCAGCGCCGCCAGCGGCAGCGGGTACTCATATAATAGGGTCGCGCGTCCGTTGCCGAGCTGCGGTTCGATCCGCTCGGCCAGAATGCGGCTGAAGATATCGCCCCAGGTATCGTCGGCAGCGATTCTGACGCCGGCCGTGCCCGCCGCGCCAGCGAGCGCCGCGCGATCGCCCTGCCCGCTGCTTACCGTCGCCAGCAGATCGACACCGGCATAGCGCGCGAAGGTTTCCGCCACCGTGAGCCGCTCGGGCGCGGCCAAAGGATCGACAGTCCTGCCGCGAAAGCTGAACTGCTTGGCGCCCGCGGCCCGCGCCGCTTCGGCCAGCAGCGCCGCGCAGTCGTCCATCAGGACCTCATAGGGCTCGTTGGCGCGATACCATTCCAGCATGGTGAATTCGGGGTGATGCAGCGCGCCACGCTCGCGATTGCGGAACACGTGGGCGAAATCGAAAATGCGGGTTTCGCCCGCCGCCAAAAGCTTCTTGCAGGCGAATTCCGGCGAGGTGCGCAGATAGAGGGGGGCCCGCTCCCCGCCGGGGCCGATCAGCTCGGTGGCGAAGGCATGCAGATGGGTCTCATTGCCGGGAGAGACCTGCAAAGCGGCGGTTTCCACCTCGATGAACCCGTGCCCCGAAAACCAGGCCCGCAGCGCGGCCGCCACCCGGCCTCGCGCCATGAGGTACGGCCGGCGGGCGGCATGGCGGCCAGGCAGCCAGAAAGGCGGGTTTTTGGCCACGTTTACCTCGAGCGCGGGACCGGCGGGAAAGACTGGCATCGCGCGAGAAGATCGCTATGGTGCGGCGCGAAACCGGCGGCCAAGCCCCTCTCCAAGCCCGCCCACCACTCAAGGATTGTTATCGTGAAGGTCATCGCTAGCCAGCTCCGCAAAGGCAATATCGTCGATCTCGACGGCAAGCTCTATGTCGTCCTCAATGCGGAAAGTTTTCACCCCGGCAAGGGCACCCCCACCACGCAGATCGATATGCGCCGGATTTCCGACGGCGTGAAGACCCAGCAGCGTTACAAGACTACCGACCAGGTGGAGCGCGCGCATGTCGAGGAAGTGGAATATTCTTACCTCTACCAGGACGGCGACGGCTTCCATTTCATGAACGACCAGACCTATGACCAGGTCGCCTTGCAGGCCGATATCGTTGGCGACATGGCCGTCTATTTGCAGGAAGGCATGAAAGTTCAACTGGCCATCCACGAGGGCCTCGCGATTTCGATCGAGATTCCGCAGAAGGTGACGCTGGAAATCAAGGAAACCGAGCCGGCCATGAAGGGGCAGACCGCCTCCGGCTCGTTCAAGCCGGCGATCCTGTCGAACGGCGTGCGCACCATGGTGCCGACCCATATTGTCGCCGGCACGCGCGTCGTGGTGCAGACCGCCGACGGCAGCTACGTCGAGCGCGCAAAGGATTGATTGTCCTCCGTCGTCTCGGGCGACCCCCGACTTGATCGGGGGGAGACCCGGGACCCATACGCCGTGCCTTCTCGATAGACTGCGGAGTATGGGTCCCCGCTTTCGCGGGGACGATAT
>JACQDO010000478.1 GCA_016201085.1 Hyphomicrobiales bacterium
CGACCGACGCCCATTTCGTGATCTGCGGCGGCGCGCCGATGGATGGGCCCCGCCACATCTGGTGGAATTTCGTATCGTCGCGGAAAGCACGCATCGAGCAGGCCAAGGCCGAATGGAAAGCTGGCCATTTCGGCAAGGTGCCGGGCGACGAGATCGAGTTTATCCCGTTGCCGGAGAAGTGACACGCACTTGCGTGTCATCACCGAGCCGCGCGAAGCGCGTGACCCGGTATCTCGCTTTTGGACGTACATTGACTTCCTAAGCGGGATGGCCGGGGCATAGGCGAGCGAAGCGACGCCGTCCTTCGGACGGCTATGCCCGGCCATGACAGAAATTATTTCTTCGGCAATTCCAGCCTGATGTGCAGCTCCTTGAGCTGCTTGGCGGTGACTTCCGACGGCGCGCCCATCAGCAGGTCCTCGGCGCGCTGGTTCATCGGGAACAGCACCACCTCGCGCAGGTTCTCCTCGCCGGCCAGCAGCATGACGATGCGGTCGATGCCGGGCGCGATGCCGCCGTGCGGCGGCGCGCCGAGCGAGAGCGCGTGCAGCATGCCGCCGAATTTCGTCTCCAGCACGGTTTCATCATAGCCGGCGATGGCGAAGGCCTTCTTCATTACCTCGGGGCGATGATTGCGGATGGCGCCTGACGACAGCTCGGTGCCGTTGCAGACGATGTCGTACTGGATCGCCTTGATCGACAAGAGCTTGTCGTTGTCCTTCGGGTCGAGCGCGAGGAATTCCTCGACGCTCAGGTTCGGCATCGAAAACGGATTGTGCGAGAAGTCGATCTTCTTGTCTTCCTCGTTCCATTCGTACATGGGGAAGTCGACGATCCAGCACAGCTCGAAGCGGTCCTTGGCGATCAGGCCGAGCTCCTCGCCGACTTTGCCGCGCGCGGGGCCGGCGAACTTGACGAAGTCCTTCGGCTTGCCGGCGACGAAGAAGCAGGCGTCGCCGACGCCGAGGCCAAGCTGATCGGCAATCTGCTTGGTACGCTCCGGCCCAATGTTCTTGGCCAAGGGTCCGGCGCCGCCCTCCTCGCCCTCGCGCCAGAAGATGTAACCGAGTCCCGGCTGGCCCTCGCCTTGCGCCCACGAGTTCATGCGGTCGCAGAAGGCGCGGTTGCCGCCGCCCTTGGCGGGAACGGCCCACACCGCATTGCCGGACGTTTCGAGAATGCGCGCGAAAATCTTGAAGCCGGAGCCACGGAACGTTTCGCTCACGTCCTGCATGACGATCGGATTGCGCAGGTCCGGCTTGTCGGTGCCGTATTTCGTCATCGCCTCGGCATAGGGGATGAGCGGAAATTTCGGCGTCACATGCTTGCCGTTGCCGAACTCCTCGAACACGCCGCGGATCACCGGCTCGACCGCATCGAACACATCTTGCTGCGTGACGAAGCTCATCTCGAGATCGAGCTGGTAGAACTCGCCGGGCGAGCGGTCGGCGCGTGCGTCCTCGTCGCGAAAGCAGGGCGCGATCTGGAAATAGCGGTCGAAGCCCGCCACCATGATGAGCTGCTTGAACTGCTGCGGCGCCTGCGGCAGCGCGTAGAACTTGCCGGGATGGATACGCGAGGGCACCAGGTAATCGCGCGCGCCTTCCGGCGAGGAGGCGGTGAGGATCGGCGTCTGGAATTCGAAGAAGCCGCCGGCCTTCATGCGGGCGCGGATCGAGTCGATGACGCGGCCGCGCAGCATGATATTGTTGTGCAGCTTCTCGCGGCGCAGATCGAGGAAGCGGTATTTGAGCCGGATATCCTCCGGGTAGTCCTGCTCGCCGAACACCGGCATCGGCAGCTCGGCGGCCGGTCCCAGCACCTCGATCTCGTCGATATAGACCTCGACCTGGCCGGTCGGCAGCTCCGGGTTCTCGGTGCCGGCTGGCCGCCGACGCGCCTTGCCGTCGATGCGCACCACCCATTCCGCGCGCAGCGTCTCGGCCAACTTGAAGGCCTTGCTGTCGGGGTCGGCCACGACCTGGGTGAGGCCATAATGGTCGCGCAGGTCGATGAACAGCACCCCGCCATGGTCGCGGATGCGGTGGCACCAGCCCGAAAGTCGCACCATCTGGCCGATGTCCGCCTCGCGGAGCGCGCCGCAGGTGTGTGAGCGATAGCGATGCATAGGCGGTTCCGGCCGATTCATTGGGGTGGAGGCGCGCGAAAAGCGCATGGGGGGTCGGCTTTGTCAAGGCAAGGCGGCTTTGGTAAGCGGCTCGACAGACTCGAAAGTCATCTGCACAGTCGGGCTGAGAGTAGCCGGAGCGTTCCATGTCCAAGACAAAACGGCCCAAACAGGCCAAACCGGCCAAAATCGAGATGTCCACCGGGCAAGCCACGGTGGCGACGCTCATCGCGCACGGGCTCGAGACCGTCTATGCGCTGCCGGGCGTGCATAACGATCATCTGTTCGACGCCTTGCACGCGGCCTCCGACCGGCTGCGTGTCGTCCACAGCCGGCACGAGCAGAGCGCGGCCTATATGGCGCTGGGCGCGGCGCTCGCGACCGGCAAACCGCAGGCTTATGCGGTGGTGCCCGGCCCCGGCCTGTTGAATTCCGGCGCCGCTTTACTGACCGCCTACGGCATGAACGCGCCGGTACTGGCGCTGATCGGACAAATCCCGGCGGCGGCAATCGGCAAGGACCAAGGCCACCTGCATGAGATCCGCGACCAGGCCGGGATCATTGCCCGGCTGGTCGATCACGCCGCCTATATCAACGGACCGGCGGAGGCCTCGGCAAAGGTGGCCAAGGCGATCCGTTCGATGGCCCTGGGCCGTCCCGGCCCGGCCGCGCTCGAATGCGCCATCGACGTATGGGGCCAGCGCGGCAAGGTGGCGGCAATCGTGCCACCCATGCCTGCTCGGCCACCAAAGATCGACGACGACAAAGTGCGCGCCGCCGCCAAGCTGCTGGGCAAGGCCAAGCGTGTGCTGATCGTCGCCGGCGGTGGCGCGCAGGACGCCTCAGCCGAAGTGACGCTGCTGTCCGGAATGCTGCAGGCGCCCGTGCTCGCCTATCGCCGCGGTCGTGGGGTACTCGATGGCCGCAGTCCGTTTAGTGTCACGTTGCCCCTCGGTCATGAACTGTGGGCCGAGGCCGACGCGGTGCTGGCGGTCGGTACCAGGCTCAATCCGGCGACGGCGTGGGGCGTCGACAAAAACTTGGCGGTCGTGCGTGTCGATGCCGACCGGGAAGAGCCGGCGCGCAATCACAAGCCGAGGGTCGCGCTGATCGGCGATGCCGCGCCGATCCTGCGAGCGCTGATCGACCGGCTCGCAAAATATAATGCGCGCCGTCTCTCGCGCGGCGACGAGATGCGGCAGCGCCAGATCAAATGGCGCCAGCGCCTCGGCAAACTCGCGCCCCAGCTTGCTTTCCTCAAGGTGATCCGTGACGAGCTGCCGGAGGACGGCATCTATGTCGACGAGGTCACGCAAATGGGCTTTGCCGCCCGCCTCGCTTATCCGGTCTACAAGCCGCGCACGTTCCTGTCGCCCGGCTTCCAGGACAATCTCGGCTGGGGCTACGCCACCGCGCTCGGCGCGCAACATGCGCGGCCCGATGTGCCGGTGCTCTCAATCAACGGCGACGGCGGCTTCATGTACACGGCTAACGAGCTCGCCACCGCCATGCGCCACCGCATTCCCTTGGTGGCGGTGGTGTTCGCCGACGGCGCCTTCGGCAATGTGCGCCGCATCCAGGAGGAGCATTACGGCAACCGCCTGATTGCCTGCGATCTGGCCAATCCGGATTTCGTGAAATTCGCCGAAAGCTTTGGCGCCGCCGGCCGGCGCGCCCGCACACCGGATGAACTCGCCGTAGCGCTGCGGCAATCTTTCGCAGCGCGCGAGCCGACGCTGATCGAGGTGCCGGTCGGGCCGATGCCAAGCCCCTGGGAGTTCATCCACATGCCGCGCGTGCGCGGGAGATGAAAACGGTTGCCATGAGCGCGGATCGGGTTAGGTTGCCCAGCAATATGCAACCGATCATCACCACTGAAGAACTGGCACAGGTCTGCGCGCGCATGGCGCGGCATCCTTTCGTCACGGTCGACACCGAGTTCCTGCGCGAGACTACTTATTACCCCCTTCTCTGTGTCGCGCAGATCGCCTCGCCCGACGAGGCTTTCGTGGTCGATGCGCTGGCGCCCGACATCGACCTTGCACCCTTTTTTGACCTGCTGACCGACGAAAAAGTGGTCAAGGTGTTCCACGCCGCGCGCCATGACATCGAAATTGTCTGGAACATGGCCAAGAAGATCCCGCATCCGATCTTCGACAGCCAGGTCGCCGCCATGGTACTCGGCTACGGCGATTCGATTTCCTACGACGCGCTGGTGCAGCGCATTACCGGCGACCAGCTTGACAAGTCGCATCGCTTCACCGACTGGACCCGCCGTCCGCTCAGCGACGCGCAAATGACCTACGCGCTGTCCGACGTGACGCATCTGCGCGACGTCTACGTCAAGCTCGCCGCCGATCTTGACAGACGCGGCCGTGCGAGCTGGGTCGAGGCCGAGATGGGCGTGCTCACCTCGCCGGAAACCTATCGCGCCGAACCGGAACGGGCCTGGGAACGGCTCAAAAGCCGCGTGCGCAAGCCGAAAGAACTGAGTGTGCTGATGGAGATCGCCGCCTGGCGCGAGCGCGAGGCGCAGAGCCGCGACGTGCCGCGCTCGCGTGTGCTCAAGGACGACGCGATCGGCGATATCGCGACGCAAGCGCCCACCACGATCGAGCGGCTAGGCCAGTTGCGCTCGCTGCCCAAAGGCTTCGAGCGCTCGCGCTGGGGCGAGGCGATCGTCGACGCGGTCAAGCGCGGCATTGCGCGCGATCCCAAGACCTTGCCGCGGCTGGAGCGCTTCCGCCCGGCGCCGAACGGTGCCGCCACCGTCGAGTTGCTCAAGGTGCTGCTGCGCATGACCGCCGAGAGCCACGGCGTCGCCGCCAAGGTGATCGCCACCGTCGACGAGCTCGACCGTATCGCCGCCGACGACGAAGCCGACGTGCCGGCGATGAAAGGCTGGCGGCGCGAATTGTTCGGCGAAAAGGCGCTGGCGCTCAAGCACGGCCGGCTGGCGCTGGCGGTGGAAAAGGGCAAAGTGGTGACGGTGGAACGTAGCCCGGATTGAGCGACGCGAAATCCGGGGTATGCTCAGACATGGTCCGATATCGGCGGAATTTCGTCGCGGGCGGAACGTATTTTTTCACAGCAACGCTCGTCGATCGAACATCGCACGCGCTGGTTGACCACATCGATGCCTTGCGTGCGTCGTTTCGCGCAACGCGGCAGGCGCATCCTTTTACCGTCGACGCAATCGTCGTTTTGCCGGATCATCTGCACGTCGTCATGACCCTGCCGCAGGGAGACGCGGACTATCCAACCCGGTGGCAACTGATCAAACGCCGCTTCACCGCTGCCGTCGCCAAAGCTGGCGTATCAATCCCGCGCCACTCGAACGGCGAACACGCGTTGTGGCAGCGGCGATTTTGGGAGCACACGATCCGCGACGACCGGGATTTCGAGCGGCACGTCGATTACATCCACATCAATCCCGTGAAACACAGTCTCGTCACCCGCGTGCGTGACTGGCCGCATTCTTCGTTTCATCGTTATGTGCGAAATGGATTGCTGCCGGAAGACTGGGCCGGCGATGTCCGGACAGAGCAGGCGAATTTTGGTGAGCGGCGCGGGTGACCCTGCGCTCTGACCCCGGATTTCGCTACGCTCAATCCGGGCTACGCCTCTACTGTGCCGCATCCGGGGAACGCCTTACGTCTCGAACGCCGGCTCTCTCCCGACCAGCCGCGCGAGCTGGCTGAGGCGGCGCGCCAGCCGCTCGCTCTTGAGCCGGCCGTAGATGCCGGGTAGCCGCAGCACCAGCTTTCCGCGTTTGACCTGTAGCGCCGTCTTCGGCAGCACGCCGCCCTCGCCCGTCGTGAGGATGTAGGCAACGCGCATGGCGGCCCCCAGCACGCGCGCCCGATCGAGCATGCGCGGCGTGGCCAACTCGCGCAGGCGTGGAGACAACTCGTCTTCGCTCAAGCCGGCGTGGCGGAAATAGACCGACAGCGCGAGATAGGCGCGGCCGGGATGGTCGATGGCGACAAAAGCGGCGTGCGCGATGATGTTCATCGCCTGCTCGCCGCGATAGTCCGGATGCGCGCGCCAACCGATATCGCCGAGCAGGCAGGCGGCGTGGCGCAGGCGCTGTTCGTCGGCGGTTTCCTCCAGGCCGGACGAGGCCATGAAGCGGTCGGTCCAGGCGATCAGTTCCTCGCCGTGGCGCGGCGAGCGCGAACGCAGCACATTGAGATCGGCGGCCGCCGTGATCAGCGGATCGCGCGCGCGCTCGCGTGCGTTGAGTAGCGAATAGAGCAGGCCCTCGCGCACGCCCAGCACCGACACGACAACTTCCTTTGGGCGGATCGTGCGCACCAGATGTTCCAGCACCAGCGCGGCATAGGCGAGCAGCGGCCGTCGAGCGGCGTTGACCACCTCGATCTTCGACAGCGTCTCGGTATCGACGCGATGCACCAGGCGCGAGAATTCCAGCGCATCGCGCGCCCCGATCCGGTAGTTGTGCATCACGTGGAACGGATAGCCGGTCTGCCACATGTGCAGCCGCGTCAGCGCGCGCCAGGTGCCGCCGACCGCGTAGAGCGTGCGACCCTCGCCGTCTTTCAGCATGGGCAGA
>JACQDO010000479.1 GCA_016201085.1 Hyphomicrobiales bacterium
GCAGCGTGCCGGCCAGCAGCGTCGGCAGGCCGGCGGCAAGATAAAAGCCGACAAAGCCGAACGTCACCGCCGTGCTCATATAGCCGACCGACACGCCATTGCAGAACGGGATGCGGAATTCCTGGGCGATGCCCGGCAACAGCCGCAGCGATTCCACCCACATGCTCACGGAAGTGAAATGCGTCGGCAGCAGCAGATCGCGCAAGCGCGTACCCTTCCCGCGCAGCACTGGCATCAGCGCCACCACCATGGGAAACAGCCGGATGGCACTCAAGGTCACCGCCAGCGCGATCTCGAACAAAGCCGCGCCCGTGCTCAGCGTCGAGATCATGATCACCTGCGCCGGCGCCGCCCACACCAGCACGGTCGACAGCGCCAGCCACCACGCGGTGAAGCCGAAATCATGCGCCAGCGCGCCGATGCCGATATAGGTGCCGGCCAGCACCAGCACGAAGACCGAGGTGACCGCGGTCTTGGCGCCGCTAAAGAAAGCGGCGGAGGAGGAACTGAAGGTGCGCGGCGCGGCCATGGGACACGACCTGTCTCATAGGCCCGCACCCCGCGCAACAGGCGCCCCCGCATGCGTGCTCGGCAAATTCCTGTACAATGGCGCCCGATCCCACGAGGACGCCGGATGAATTCGCCGCAGCCCTATTTGACCGTCGCCAGCATCCTGACCGGATTCTGCATCTCGGTCTTCATGTTCCGCATTCAGCGCGAACTGAGAGTGCGCGATCGGCATCCGAAATGGCCCAATTGGCTGGCCTGGGCGGACTACCTCATCATGGCGTCGATCGTGCTGTCGGTGGTTCTGGTCATCTTGCCGCTGGTATCGGTTCCCTTGCCGAGCCGAACAATCTATTCGGTCGCGGCGGGTAGTTGCGCGGCCGCCTCTATCCTGCTGCTCGCTTACCCATTCGCGATCCTCGACCACTACCGGATCGAGATCGGCACCTGGCGCACCAGAGAAGGCGAGAGTCCGCACGCCCGCCACAAGGGCGAACCGATCGAACGGCTTATCGTGGTAACGGCCGGCATCATCGCGGCGGCGGCCTTCGCCGCGGTCGTGTGGAGCTGGAACCGTTAAGCCGGCACTCGCTCAAGCCTTGAGCAGCGGCACCTTGGGTACCGAGCTGCGCTTGGCCTTCGGCCGCGGCGAGCGGCGCTTGGCCTTGGGCCGCATGGCGTTCGGCAGCTTTTCCGGCTTCGGCGTGATCGGCCCGTCGAGGAACTGGAAGCCGAGCTTGTCGCGCCCGGCCTCGTCCTTGTCGACGATCACGCGCACATGGCCGCCGTCCTTCAGGTGCCCGAACAGCACCTCGTCGGCCAGCGGTTTCTTGATGTGCTCCTGGATCACGCGCGCCATCGGCCGCGCGCCCATCAGTTCGTCGTAGCCGTTGGCGATCAGCCAGCGCGAAGCCTCTTCCGACAGCTCGATGGTGACGTTGCGGTCGCCGAGCTGGGCTTCGAGCTGAAGCACGAACTTCTCGACCACCTTCGAGATCACTTCCTGCGACAGATGCGCGAAGGTGATGGTGGCGTCCAGCCGGTTGCGGAATTCCGGCGCGAACATGCGGTTGATCGCTTCCTGGTCGTCGCCCTCGCGCTTGCTGCGGGTGAAGCCATAGGCCTGCTTGGCGAGTTCGGAAGCGCCCGCGTTGGTGGTCATGATCAGGATGACGTTGCGGAAATCGACCTGCTTGCCGTTATGGTCGGTGAGCTTGCCGTGATCCATGACCTGCAAGAGCACATTGAACAGGTCAGGATGCGCTTTCTCGATCTCGTCGAGGAGGAGCACGCTGTGCGGATGCTGGTCGACGCCGTCGGTCAAGAGCCCGCCCTGATCGAAGCCGACATAGCCCGGCGGCGCGCCGATCAGGCGCGAGATCGTGTGCCGCTCCATGTATTCCGACATGTCGAAACGGATCAGCTCGACGCCGAGCGAGAGGGCAAGCTGTTTAGCAACCTCGGTCTTGCCGACGCCGGTCGGGCCTGAGAACAAATAGCAGCCGATCGGCTTCTCCGGTTCGCGCAAGCCGGCGCGCGCCAGCTTGATCGAGGCGGTCAGCGCCTCGATCGCCTTGTCCTGGCCGTAGACCACGGTCTTGAGCGTCTGATCGAGATGCTGCAACACCGCGGCATCGTCCTTCGACACGGTCTTGGGCGGAATCCGCGCCATGGTGGCGATCGTGGTCTCGATCTCCTTGACGCCGATGGTCTTCTTGCGGCGGCTTTCCGGCAGCAGCATCTGCGCCGCGCCCGACTCGTCGATCACGTCGATCGCCTTGTCCGGCAGCTTGCGGTCGTGGATGTAACGCGAGGACAATTCCACCGCCGCCTTGATGGCATCGTTGGTGTATTTGAGCTTGTGGTATTCCTCGAAATAGGGCTTGAGGCCCTTCATGATTTCGATGGTGTCCGGCACCGACGGCTCGTTGACGTCGATCTTCTGGAAGCGGCGCACCAGCGCGCGATCCTTCTCGAAATACTGGCGGTATTCCTTATAGGTGGTCGAACCGATGCAGCGGATCGTGCCCGACGCCAGCGCCGGCTTAAGCAGATTGGAGGCGTCCATGGCGCCGCCCGAAGTGGCGCCGGCGCCGATCACGGTATGGATCTCGTCGATGAACATGATCGCGCCCGGATAGGCCTCGATCTCCTTGATCACCTGCTTGAGCCGCTCCTCGAAGTCGCCGCGATAGCGCGTGCCGGCCAAGAGCGTGCCCATGTCGAGCGCGAACACGGTCGCGCCCTTGAGCACGTCCGGCACTTCGCCATGAATGATGCGGCGCGCCAGCCCTTCGGCGATCGCGGTCTTGCCGACGCCGGCTTCGCCGACGAACAGCGGATTGTTCTTCTGCCGGCGGCAGAGCACCTGGATGGTGCGGTTGATCTCGGCATCGCGGCCGATCAGCGGATCGATCTTGCCGTCCTTGGCCTTTTTGTTGAGGTTGACGCAATAGGCCTCGAGCGCGTCGCCCTTCTTCTTGGGCTCGTCGCCGCTCTTGGTGTCGGCCTCTTCCTCGACGCCCCGCGCCGGGCGCGCTTCCGACAGGCCCGGTCGTTTGGCGATGCCGTGGCTGATGTAGTTGACGGCGTCATAGCGCGTCATGTCCTGCTCTTGCAGGAAATAGGCGGCATGGCTTTCGCGTTCGGCGAAGATCGCCACCAGCACGTTGGCGCCGGTCACCTCCTCGCGGCCGGACGACTGCACGTGGATGACCGCGCGCTGGATCACGCGCTGGAAGCCGGCGGTCGGCTTACTATCCTCGGCGCCGTCGGTGATCAGGTTTTCCAGCTCGGATTCGAGATAGGCCACCAGGCTGCGGCGCAGCTTGTCGAGATCGACATTGCACGCGCGCATCACCGCCGAGGCGTCCTGATCGTCGATCAGCGCCAACAGCAGATGCTCGAGCGTGGCATATTCATGATGCCGCTCGTTGGCGAGGGCGAGCGCCCGGTGTAGCGATTGTTCGAGACTGCGCGAGAAAGTTGGCATCAGGATTCCATGGTTATTGGTATCGGGCGCCCCCGGCTTTCACTTCTTTTCCATCACGCATTGCAAAGGATGCTGATGTTTGCGGGCAAAGTCCATCACTTGCGTCACTTTTGTTTCCGCCACTTCGTAAGTAAAGACCCCGCATTCGCCGATGCCGTGGTGATGCACATGCAACATAATGCGTGTCGCCGCCTCGTGATCCTTGCCGAAAAAGCGCTCCAGGATGTGCACCACGAATTCCATCGGCGTGTAGTCGTCGTTGAGGATCAGCACGCGGTACATGTTGGGC
>JACQDO010000470.1 GCA_016201085.1 Hyphomicrobiales bacterium
CCAGCGACAGCGCGTGATGGTCGTCCTGCGCCAGATGGTCGACGACGCCCGACTTGCGCGCATGCAGGTCGCCGCCGCCGAGATCCTCCGCGCTCACCACCTCGCCGGTCGCCGCCTTCACCAGCGGCGGCCCGCCGAGGAAGATGGTGCCCTGGTTCTTGACGATGATGCTCTCGTCCGACATCGCCGGCACGTAGGCGCCGCCGGCGGTGCAGGAACCCATCACCACGGCGATCTGCGGAATGCGCGCGGCGGAGAGATTGGCCTGGTTGTAGAAGATGCGGCCGAAATGCTCGCGGTCGGGAAACACCTCGGTCTGCGTCGGCAGATTGGCGCCGCCGCTGTCGACCAGATAGACGCAGGGCAGCCGGTTCTCGCACGCAATCTCCTGCGCGCGCAGGTGTTTCTTCACCGTCAGCGGATGGTAGCTGCCGCCCTTGATGGTGGCGTCGTTGGCCACGATCATGCATTCGCGGCCCTCGATGCGGCCGATGCCGGTGATGATGCCGGCGGCATGCACGGCGCCGTCATACATGCCGTAGGCGGCGAGCGGCGACAGTTCCAGGAACGGCGAGCCGGGATCGATCAAGTTCATGACGCGGTCGCGCGGCAGCAGCTTGCCGCGCGCCACATGGCGCTCGCGCGTCTTCGCGTTGCCGCCGAGCGCCGCCTCGGCGCGGCGCGCGTTCAGCTCCGCCACCAGTTCGCGCATGCGCGCGGCATTGGCGCGGAACTCAGCGGAATTCTTGTCGATCGCCGACGTCAGAATCGCCAACGTCCCCTACTTGGTTTCATCGCGAGGGTGCCTTGCGGGAACCTGGAAGGCAATGGCGCGTCGAAACCGTGGCAAAACGGCATGATCGGAACCAGCGCGGGCCCGCGACATTAAATTTATGTCAATCGCGACGCGCAATGCGCTTCGGGGGGTTCCCAAGGAGAAATCGAATGAAAAAACCGTACCGACTGTTATCGACCGCGGCGGTGACGCTGCTGTTTGCCGCCGGCGCCGCTTCGGCGCAGAACATGAAGAAGGACGAATCCCCGGCCGCCGCGCCCCGCGCCCAGCAGAACGCGCCGGCTGAAAAGGTGGCGCCGCCAATGCATTCCGGCCAGAACAAGGCCGGCGTGCGCCCGGCCGAGACGACCGGTCAGGCGCCGCAATCGCCGGACGCCAACAGTCCACGCGCTTCCGACAAGAGCGCGCCGGGCAAGAGCATGGAGAAGGAGCCGGCGGCCAAGGGTTCGCCCGCTAAGAGCGGCGCCAGCGATATAAAGGGCAAGGCCAACGAGAGCACCACCCAGGCTCCGTCGCAGCCCGCCAGCCCGCGATCGAGCCAGTCGACCACGCCGGAGAAGAGTACTACCCAGGCTCCGTCGATGGGTGCTCCGAAATCGAGCCAGTCGACCACGACCGAACAGCGCGGCACCACCGGTCAGGGCGCGGCAGGCGCCGCCAAGCTCTCGACCGAGCAGCGCACCAAGATCACCACCGTGATCAAGCAGCAGAATATGCAGCGGGTGGAACCGTCCAAGCTGAATATCTCGATCCGGGTGGGCGCCAGGGTTCCGACATCGGTACGGTTCTATCCGTTGCCGGTGGAAGTGGTCGCCATCTATCCGGAATGGCGCGGCTACGACTACATCCTGGTCGGCGACGAGATCCTCGTCATCGACCCGCGCACGCACGAGATCGTGGCGATCCTCGAAGCCTGATAACAACAATAGGGGAGGAAATGGCGGGCGGCCGGAACAATCACCGGCCGCTTTGCCATGCCGGTTCCGTTGAAACTCTTTTCACCGAACCTCGCTTCGCGAAATTTTTTTACAAAATCGTTCGAGTTCCCGGAACTCGCCTGCTAGGGCGCCTGTTGTCCGCACGTACCGCGCCCGCGCGGCGCACCCCGCACTTATATTGCATCCCAAGGAGACTCAGGATGAAGACGCTTACCACTCTTACCGCCGTTGCGGCATTGATCGCCGGCATCTCGATCGCCAGCGCGCAAAATCCGGCCAGTCAATCGCCACAGGCATCGCCCTCCGATATGAACAAGAGCAAC
The DNA here is from genome assembly GCA_016201085.1 of Hyphomicrobiales bacterium. Classification (GTDB taxonomy): domain Bacteria; phylum Pseudomonadota; class Alphaproteobacteria; order Rhizobiales; family Xanthobacteraceae; genus Pseudolabrys. The sequence continues at coordinate 2,058 of JACQDO010000470.1, forward strand.
ATGCCGAAGGCATCCGGTTCGCAGACCCCGGCAACCACGGGCCAGAGCAGTTCGGGTTCGAGTATGAACAAGCAGACGGCCACCGGCACCGGCAAGTTCTGCGTCGAAGTATCGAAAGGCGGCAGCCTCAATTGCAAGTTCGCCAGCATGGACGCTTGCCAGAAGGAAGCTAAAGCGCAAGGCCTGAATTGCTCGCCGAATCCGAACTCCGGCACCACCGGCGCCAAGTAATCGGCGCCGCGGCATAACACCGAAGCCCCGTGCCGAATGGGTTCCGGCACGGGGCTTTGGCTGCGTCAAATGACATATTGCGCGGCATGCATGCAGGCCGCGCGGGAACGCCGGTGTGCGTTCGCGCGCTGATCTCGTGACTCGCAATAATATGAGGGTATCAACGATGAACAAAGATCGCATTCAGGGCAGCGTCGAGCAGGCCAAAGGCAAGCTGAAGGAAGTCGCCGGCAAGGCGACCGGCGACAGCAAGTTAGAGACCGAAGGCAAAGCGCAAAAGATAGCCGGCAAGGTGCAAAACACCATTGGCGGCATGAAGGACGCGGTGAAGGAAGCCGTCAATCCCTAAATATTTTTTGGCGCACCACGCGCGCTGAATTGAAAAGCCCGGCACGATGCCGGGCTTTTCCTTTGCGTGCGGGACGACCGCGCTTAGCAGTTACCGCTCTTGAGTTGGCCGTCGCTATTGCTGATGTTACCTTGGAAACCCTGGAACCCGGGTAGGCTGGTTTGCTGCATCTGCCCGTTGATCTTCTTGCAGCTAGCCGACAGCGTATTGCCCGACACGGTGGCGTTGGTGCAGGTGAGCGCGTAGGAGCCATTCGGGCCGGCGCAAGCGAGCGTGCCGTTGATATTGCCGATGTCGCCGACGCAGGACGCGTAATAGGGCAAGTTTGTCTGCATGCTCTGCCCGCTGAAGGTCTTGCACGACGCGTTGAGCGTGGTGCCGCTCACCGAAATGCCGGTGCAAGTCTTCTGGTACGAGCCGGCAGGCGCCGATTGCGCTTGGGCAGCCGTCCAGCCGAATGCGGCCATCGTCACGACCGCCGCCGACCCCAATACGAGACGCCGTAACATGATCGTCCTCCCTTGTGTGTTTGCTGTGAACGCGTTACGCGCCGATCAGTTTAGTTGAGTTTTATTATAGTTTCTACTATAACGTGTATCTATAGCAAACAAACATCCATGATGACCGGCGACCCCTGCGCGTGGCGGCAGGCCGAATTGGCGTGTCGTAAAGCGAGCGCAGGCGCTATTGCACCGAAATCCCGCGCACCAGCGGCCAGTCCGGCTCGTTGCCCTGCATCACCCAGGGCTCCTTCAGTGCGGCTTCGCGCCACAAGCTCCAAGCCGGCAGCGCCATCACCGCGTCCATATAGGCGCGCGCCACCGCGCTGACGGGAAGACCGTAAGTGTGCAGGCGCGCCACCACCGGCGCATACATGGCATCCGCCGCGCCGAAGGCGCCGAACAGCAACGCTCCACCTTGTCCGAAACGCGCGCGGCAATCGCTCCACAGCGCGTCGATGCGGCGCACATTGTCCATGGCGTCGTCGGGCACCGGACGCTCTCTGACCGGCAGCCACAGATTCATCGGGCAATTCTTGCGTAGTGCCTGGAAGCCGCCATGCATCTCGCTCGCCACCGCGCGGGCGTGGCCGCGCGCCCGCGCCTGCGCCGGCCATAAGCGCGCATTTGGAAATTTCTCCGCCAGATATTCGAGGATGGCGAGCGATTCCCAGATCGTCACGTCGCCGTCGATGAGCACCGGCACCTTGCCGGCCGGCGAATATTGCAGGATCGCCTCGCGGCTGCCCGGCTCGTAGAGCGGGATCACCTTCTCGTCGAAGGCGATGCCGGCGACTGTCATGGCGATCCAGGGGCGCAGCGACCAGGACGAATAGTTCTTGTTGCCGATAATGAGCGTGAGCGACATGGACAAATCTCTCTACGTCATTCCGGGGTGCCGCGAAGCGGCGAACCCGGAATCCAGAAACATGCGCCGATGTTATATCTGGATTCCGGGTCCGCGCCTTCGGCGCGTCCCGGAATGACGGAAGAAAAAGTTACGCCTTCTTCTTCTCGCCGGGCGCCAGCTCTGGCTCGATGACCGGGCCGCCGGCTTTCTTCCAGGCGCCGAAGCCGCCCTGGATATGGGCGACCGGCTTGAGCCCCATGCGCTGGGCGGTCTGCGCGGCCAAGGCCGAGCGCAGGCCGCCGGCGCAGAAGAACACGAATTTCTTGTCCTGCGCGAAGGTCGGCTTGTGATAAGGGCTCTGCGGATCGATCCAGAATTCCAGCATGCCGCGCGTGCAGTGGAAGGCGCCCGGTATCTTGCCCTCGCGCTGCAATTCGCGCGGGTCGCGCAAATCGACCAGCACGGTGTCGTCGCGCTCGGCCAGCTTGATCGCCTGTTCGACCGGCAAGGTCTCGATCTCGCGTTCGGCGGCCTCGCACAGCGCCTTGTATCCGGTGGTAATGGTCTGCGGCATGAGTTTCTCCTTCGTGCGCATGATCCCGAAAAGCATGTCCTCGACCCCGATCGGGGATGGGCACCGGTTTTCGGATAAGATCATGCGCCAACAAGCCACAGTGGCAGAGCTGTAGCCGCCGCTCAAGCCGTTGGCGTAGCATGCGCGGCAACGGGGGAGACGAGTCGCCATGCCCGCTTTCACGCTGCCCGACCTGCTCGCCTTTATTTGGTTCCTCGGCGCCTGGCTCGCCTATTCGGTCGTGATCGAGAAGACCGCGAAAGGCCGCGGCGGCCTCAATGCGCTGATGAACGCCTATCGCGACGAATGGATGGAGCGCCTGCTCGCTCGCGACGTGCGCATGGTCGACGCGCAGGTGACCGCCGCCTTGCAGAACGGCACCGCCTTCTTCGCCTCCACCAGCCTGATCGCCATCGGCGGCACGCTCACGCTGCTGCGCTCGACCGAGGAAATCTTGACTATCGTGTCCGTGCTGCCATTCGGCAACACGCCCTCGCGCGAATTGTGGGAGCTGAAGATGCTGGGGCTCGCCATCATCTTCGTCTACGCCTTCTTCAAGTTCGCCTGGTCGTACCGGCTGTTCAATTATTTCGCGATCATGGTAGGGGCTGCGCCGCCGCCTTCTGAAAAGGACAGCGCGGCAGCGCGCGCTTTCGCCCACCGCGCGTCAAGGCTTAGCGCCGACGCCGGCCGCCACTTCAATCGCGGCCAGCGCGCGTTCTTCTTCGCGCTCGGTTATCTCGGCTGGTTCCTGGGGCCGATCCCGCTGGCGCTCACCACCACCGGCATTCTGATCGTGATGTGGCGGCGGCAATTCCTGTCGGAAACGCGCAGAGCTTTCGCCTCAGTCGATCGCGACGGTATTGAACAGCCGGCTGCGAGGAGAGGTTCGATCAAGCCATCCCCATCAAGACGGCGATGACCGCCACGATCAGCACGGCAAGGCTGGTGGCGACAACGGTGGCGATGCGTTCGCTCCAAACAGGATGATGCCCAACATTGTCATATCGAGCGGGCTTGAGCGGTGACGCGTGCGGGTTGTCGGACGACATGAGCGGATCCCTCTGCGAAAATACATCGCTTGGATGGTGCGCGAGCACGCGGACGCGAACTCGGACGCACGAATCGCCCATGACCTGCAAATGATAACTGATATCGCCGCCGAATGACGCCAACAATCTTGCCGAACCGGTCGTCGAGCCGCTCAACGACTCGTGATCGGCCCCGGCAGCAATTCGCTGGTGCGGCCGGTGAGCCAATAGCTGACGAGGCCAATCCATTCGTGCACGGTATTATCCAACCGAACGAGACCGCTGCTTAGAATTTCCATCGGTGCCAGCTGGAGCGCACGGCGGGTATGCCAAGCCACCGGATAGGCTTCCACGGCAAAACCAATACGGCGGAAGCAACCGACTGCGCGCGGCATGTGCTGGGCCGACGTCACCAGCAGCCAGCGCTCGCCCGGCTTGGGCTGCACCAGCGCCTTGGTGAAGACGGCATTCTCCTCGGTATTGCGCGAGCGCATTTCCAACACGACGCGCGTGCGCGCTACGCCGATGCTGTCGAGCAGCGGGTGGAGAAAATTGGCCTCGGGCGCGTCGCCCAGCAGGCTGTTGTCGCCGCCGGAATAGACGATGCGCGCGTTCGGAAAGTCGCGCGCCAACTTGCCGATCGCGAAGATGCGTGCGGCTTCACTGCCGACCGCTGGCGTGCCGTAATCCTGCGACAACCTCGGTAGGATGGCACCGCCCAACACGATGATACCGTCCGGCGCGCCGCGCGAAGCATCCCAGGGCGGGAAGCGACTCTCCAGCAGATGCGCGAGCGCGGAGCCGATCGGCGCGAAGCCGGCGAGCGCCAGCAGCACAAGACTTGTCACCAGTAGACGCCGGCCGGCGCGCGCAAACCGCGTCGCCAGCAACACCAGTCCGGCAAGGCCGAGCAAAATCAAAAAATTCGACGGCAGCAGCAGAAAGGCGACGGTCTTGGAGAGGATGAAGAACATGATTTTTATTTGCTCATGATCTTGTCCGACCTTCCTTCGCCCGCCGAAGCGGGCTTCGCGAAGGCGGGAAACCGGTTCCCACTTTTCGGGATCATTCGCTAGCGGCTCTTCTTCCACGCCTCGTAGCGCTTCTTGTTCTCTTCGTTGGGCGGATAGAGACCGGGCAGCTTCGCCCCCTTCGCCACTTCCTGCACCAGCCAGCTTTCCATGAGTTCGTGCTCGGCGCCCTCATTGGCGACGAAGTCGGCGAGATCCTTCGGGATTACCACCGCGCCGTCGTCGTCGGCGACGACGATGTCGCCGGGGAAAATCGCGCAGCCGCCGCAGCCGATCGGCTCGTTCCAGCCGACGAAGGTGAGCTGGTTAACCGAAGCCGGCGCTGCCACCCCCGCGCACCACACCGGCAGGCCGGTCGCCAGCACGCCATGTCTGTCGCGCATCGCGCCGTCGGTGATCAGCGCACTGACGCCGCGCTTGACCATGCGCATACACAGG